>CAJOMI010000028.1 GCA_905235545.1 uncultured Lachnospiraceae bacterium
CATGAGTTTAGTACCGTTGCGTTTAAAGTTAAGCGAAAGCGTGCCCGAAATGGAAAACATATATCATGTCCGGCAACGTCCGGCTTAACTTAATGACATGGATTCAGAGCCATGCAGAAAACAGACGTCTCATGCTTACATGAAAGCGATCCGTTTCTACAGCCACTTTTTCTTTTTAAAAAACAAAAGACTTCCCAACACGATCACAACACTAACGACGATGACAACCGGATATCCCCATCTCGTCTCCAATTCCGGCATATACCGGAAATTCATACCATACCATCCAACGATCAATGTAAGCGGCATAAAGATTGTTGTGACCACCGTAAGTACCGTCATGATATGATTTTGTTTCAGATCCAGATGCGACTTGTAAATTTCACGAATCTGTATCGTATAGTCACGCAATCCGGTCGATATGTCCCGAAGTCTTGGTTGCAAAACAGGCGAAAGTATCGTAAATTCTCCGGCTGAAAAAAGTGATTCTCATTTTCTTCCAGCTCCTGCCCCAGATCCATGAGCTGTTCATAATGAATTCGAAGTTCCCGGATATCTTTCCGAATGTCATCGACACGTTCTGTCTTAACATCCCCCTTCTCGTTCATAATGTTCTCTTCCATTTCATCCAGTTCTCTCTCATAATTCTCCATCAAAGCAAGATCATCCTTGATGATCTGTTCCAGAAAATCATAGTTCCAGACTCGGCAGTCGCCATTTTTTGCTTCTTTGCACCGCCTGAATCAACTCCTTCGCCGCCCCGCTGTCATCGATGAAAACAACGCCCTTCTCATCCAGCGCAAAGGCAAATTTCCGGTCAGCGCCCGAAAGGTGATTGCGATCCGGTATGCAAAAAGTTCCGGTCAGAGAATCATAATTGACTTCGACCTGCGTTGACAATATCTCAACCAGATCCGGCTCAATATCAATTCCCATATCAAAGCTATCCTTCTCCTTCTCCCATTCCGCCGATGTCAGAAGCGCCACATACTGCCGGTCTCCTCTTATAATCTCATCTTTTTCGCATTCCTCAAGCATCTCACCTATCCGATAGTACATGATTATCCTCTTCCTTTCCCGATTCCTCCGGCGACTTTTTCCCGTTGGAGAAGACTCCCACCTTTATAAGTGGTGAGTATAAAAACAAATAATACTTGGCCCAAGTAATTTATTCATCTCCGAACGAGATACCAAGTGCCCTTGCATTCTGCACAATACTGTCATCCGGTGAAACATATTTTAATTTGCCGGCCGACTCGGACAATGCGATATCCGTCACATCATTATCTTTCAACACAACCAGTCGTCCGTATTTCTCCTCCTTGATCAGTTGTGCCGCATAAGCTCCGAAACGGGAGGACAGCACACGGTCATACGCATCCGGGCTTCCACCTCTTTGTGTATGTCCCGGAACCGCAACCCGGACTTCCGCACCGCAGACATCCTTGATCTGATCTGCAATCTCATACGCAACGGACGGATATTGGCGGTTTGCGATCTTTTCTTTTCTCTTTTTCTTCGGAAGCGCCGCATCCTCCTGAGAGATCGCGCCCTCTGCCACTGCGATGATCGAGAATCCCTTGCCGGCCTTGCTTCGCTTCTCCAACGCCTTGCAAACACTCTCGATATTATATGGAATTTCCGGAAGCAAGATAATATCTGCTCCACCGGCAATACCGGCATGCAATGTGATATGTCCGACTTTATGACCCATAATCTCTACGACAAAAACACGGTTGTGGGATGCTGCCGTTGTATGGATGCAGTCGATTGCCGCTGTCGCGATATCCACCGCAGATTGGAAACCGAATGTCATATCCGTACCCCACAGATCGTTATCAATGGTCTTTGGAAGACCAATGACATTGAGACCTTCCTCACTCAGAAGATTCGCCGTCTTCTGGGAACCGTTTCCGCCGAGTACAACAAGGCAGTCCAGCTTCAATTTCTTATAGGTCTCTTTCATCGCCTTGACTTTGTCGATACCGTCCTCTGTCGGTTGTCCCATCAATTTAAACGGCTGTCTGGAACTGCCGAGTATCGTTCCTCCTTTTGTCAGGATTCCGGAAAAATCATCTGCATGTAACAACTTGTAATTATTGCGGATAAGCCCCTTATATCCATCTAAGAAACCATAGATCTCAATGTCGTCATACATATTGTAAAGACCCTTTACAACACCTCTCATCGTCGCATTGAGTGCCTGGCAGTCACCGCCACTTGTCAACATTCCTATTCTTTTCATATGCATACCTTCCTTTCTTCCCATTCCGCTATCGATCGACAGATTATCCTCTTGCATTTCGCAAGGATCACATCGCCACTCTTCCCTCCAAAGCGCGCAATAGCGTTACTTCATCAATACATTCCAAATCCCCGCCTACCGGAATTCCGGAAGCAATTCTCGAAACTTTTATTCCGGTCGGTTTCACCAGCTTGCTGATATACATCGCCGTAATCTCTCCCTCAACGCCGGAATTTGTCGCAATGATCAACTCTTCTACATCCCCCCTTAGACGGATGATCAACTCTTTCAATTTGATATCATCCTGACTGATTCCAAGCTTCGGAGAGATCGCGCCATGCAGGACATGATATACCCCGTTATATTTGCCGGTGCGCTCATACGCTGTCAGATCCCTTGGCGTCTCCACTACCATAATTGTTTTTTTATCCCGATTGGGAGAAGCGCAGATCGGACAAATCTCCCTATCCGTCAGTGTAAAACATTCCTTGCAGTACTTTACATTCTGTTTCGCCGAAAGAATCGAATCGGACAAGGATTTCACCTGATCAAGCGGCATATTAATAATATGATACGCCAGTCTCTGCGCAGACTTATGACCGATTCCCGGCAGTCTGCCCAACTCCTCCACCAAATGATTCACCTTTTCACTATAGAGATCCATTAAAACGGAAATCCTCCTAATCCACCCATATTACCGGTAATTTTTGCCATCTTGTCATTCTGATCCTGCTCCTGCATCCGCAGTGCTTCGTTGGTCGCAGCCATGATCAGATCCTCCAGCATCTCGACATCATCCGGATCTACAGCTTCCGGCTCAATATGAACCGATACCAGCTCTTTCTTTCCGGATACGGCTACTTTGATCACACCGCCGCCGGCAGTTGCCTCGTATACCTGGTTTTCAAGTTCCTGTGCCTGCTCTTCCATCTGCTTCTGCATCTTCTGTGCCTGCTTCATCAAATTATTCATATTGCCGGGCATACCCATTCCTCCCGGAAATCCTCCTCTTTTTGCCATTTCTTTTATATCCTCCTATTTTTATATTCCATCACTCTGTGGTGATCACTTCAAAATTAACCTTTGCGAGATTCACACTGGACAAATCTTTCTCCTTAATAGAATCCTTTGTCTGACAGGTTATCTCAACGCTTTTTCCCGTCATTTCCCCAATCACATCCATCAACATCTTCCGATGTTCTTCCTTGGAAAATTGACGATATCCCATCTGTCCCCGTTCTGTCCCCGGAAAGGTAAGCACAAGGGATTTTTTATCATGTCCCACATTGATGCTCGCCTCATCCAGAAAACTCAAAGTTCCGTTTCCGATCCGATTGCGGATATCCGGATCCTTTGTGATCTCCCGGATACAGGTCATGATCTGTTCAAGATCCTCATACTGTGCCGGTTCCAATTCTTTTTTCAAAATCCCTTCCCGGTCGATCTCCGGTTCTTCCGACACGGATTCCGATAAACGATTTTGACTGTCTCCTGTTGCGAGTGCCGCCAACTGCTCTTCACTCAGGGAGAACGCTCCCTCTTCGACTTTCCGCTCCAGAACCCGGATACGATCCAGCAGTGCATCATAATCCTGCTCCATCTGCGGTGTGGTGAGCTTGATCACGGCCAGTTCCAGCGATACTCTCTTCTGCGTTGCGTAGCGGATCTGTCCCGACAACTCGGAAAATACCCGGATATACCGCATCAGGGAATTCAAATCCACCAGATCTACCTGTTTCATGCTCTCCTGAGTCTCCTCGGAGAGATCGATCTGATCATTTCCACCACCCGATACTTTGATCAGCATCAGGTTTCGCATATACCATGTAAAATCCGTCACGAACTGGGAAAGTTCCCTGCCCTGCCAGACCACATCATCGATCACTTCCAGCGCCTTCATCGTATCTCCCGCTGCCACATGACGCATCAGACTGTTAAAGACCTCAACATCTACTGCACCCAATACTTCCAGCACTTTCTCGTAGGTCAGTTTCTGTCCAAGATAAAACGCAATACATTGATCCATCAGGCTCAGTGCGTCACGCATAGAACCATCCGCCGCCTTCGCCACATACCGCTTCTCCTCCGCTTCAACGCCCTCTCTCTCAAGGAGTTCCGCAAGCCGCAGGTAGATCGTCTCCACACTGATCCGTCGGAAATCATACCGCTGGCACCTTGATAAAATGGTGATCGGAATCTTATGCGCCTCCGTCGTTGCCAGAATAAATATGACATAGGAAGGCGGTTCCTCCAGCGTCTTCAACAGTGCATTAAATGCACCGATCGAAAGCATGTGCACCTCATCAATAATATATACTTTGTACTTCCCCTCCGTCGGCGAATACTGAACTTCTTCCCGGATATCCCGAATATTGTCCACACCGTTGTTCGACGCCGCATCAATCTCGATCACATTCAGGGAAGTACCTGCCTGAATCGCCTTGCAGGTCGCACATTCATTGCAAGGGCTTCCGTCCTCCAACGGATGTTCACAGTTGACCGCTTTTGCAAACAACTTCGCCACGGTCGTCTTACCCGTACCTCTCGTTCCGCAGAACAGATATGCGTGCCCGATTCGATCATGCGTAATCTGATTCTTCAATGTTGTGACAACGTGTTCCTGTCCTTTTACCTCTTCAAATTCATCCGGTCTCCATTTGCGATATAGAGCCATATATGACATAATCTTCACATCCTGTACTCAAAGTAAATACACATTATAAGTATATCTGAAATCCAATCATTTTACAACTTATTCTTCCTCCAAAAGAGCCTGATAAATCTCCCTTTTTCCGACTCCCCTGTCTTTTGCGGCTTTCTTCATGGCCTCTTTCCGGTCAAGTCCCTGTTTCGTATAATACTCCACATGTTCCGGAATGCTCATGGCAAGAAATTCTTTCATTTCTTCTTCCTTAATCTGCTGTCGGTCAGCCCCTTCGATCACGATGACATATTCGCCCCTCGGCTCATTGGTCTCATAATAGGCAATCGCCTCTTTCAAGGTCGTCCGGTCATTCGTCTCATGTTTCTTCGTGAGTTCCCGACACAGGGATATGTTTCGGTCTCCTAATGTTTCATATAGATTCTGCAAGGTCTTTTTCAACTTGTGCGGTGCCTCATAGAGCAGAATCGTCCTGGTCTCCGTTTTTAACTCCTCTAAAATCTCCGCTCTCTCCTGTTTGTCATACGGCAAAAAAGCTTCAAAACAAAAACGCCTTGTAGGCTTTCCCGATATGGTAAGTGCCGTCACAAATGCAGACGGTCCCGGAAGGGAAGTCACTTCAATCCCCGCCTCATGACACTGCTTCACCAGTTCTTCTCCCGGATCGGAGATTGCAGGAGTTCCCGCATCCGTGATCAGCGCAATATTCATTCCCGACTGCATCTTCTCCACTAACACTTTTGCCTTGTCATATTTATTAAATTCATGATAACTTGTCATCGGTGTTTTGATCTCGAAATGATTCAACAACTTGATGCTGTTTCTCGTATCTTCCGCAGCGATCAGATCCACCTCTTCAAGTATCCGAAGTGTCCGAAGCGTGATATCTTCAAGATTCCCGATCGGAGTTGCGCATATATATAACATTCCTGCCATTTTTCTCTCCTATTTCCCATATATCCTATGGATCTCATCACTGTATACATTCTTATCCTTGTATAAAACAAGCGGGGGCTCCACCGTAATTCTCTCTCTTC
Source organism: uncultured Lachnospiraceae bacterium (assembly GCA_905235545.1). Classification (GTDB taxonomy): domain Bacteria; phylum Bacillota; class Clostridia; order Lachnospirales; family Lachnospiraceae; genus CAG-590. The sequence continues at coordinate 5,945 of CAJOMI010000028.1, forward strand.
CACCCTTTGCCCCCTCGATCATAACCATCGTCGGCTCCTTGTCCACATAAGGATGGATCAGCCGCATCCGTTTCGGTTCCAAATGATATTCCTTCATGGTAAAAAAAATCTCTGCCAGACGAAACGGTTTGTGTATCATAAAGAAACTTCCTCTCTCCGGCAGCACATAACTCGCGGCCCTGATGACATCGCTAAGCGATAACGCCACTTCATGCCTTGCTATCGTCTTCGGTTCATAGAGATTTTTAAGTCCATGGTGATCGGTCATATACGGCGGATTTACCGTCACAACGGAAAACGATGCCGGTGCAAACAGATTGCGAATTTCCCTGACATCTCCGCACCGGATATCAATGCGTTCTTCCAACCGGTTGAGTCTGACACTCCGATCCGCCATATCTGCATACTCCGATTGCAGTTCCAGACCGGTAAAGTGTTCCCCCTCTGTCTTTGCCGCCAAAAGAATCGGGATCACACCGCCTCCGGTGCACAGATCCAGTACCCTTTGTCCCTTTTTCACCCTGGAAAAATCAGAGAGCAACACGGCATCCACCCCAAAACAAAACCCTTTCGGCTTCTGGATCAGGCGATACCCTTTGCACTGCAGATCATCTATTCTCTCATCTTCATATATCAAATCTTTCTCCATCCGGTCTTTTCCTTCTCTGCCGAAACACCGCAGGGCATTCACCCTGCGGTATCTGTTTAATCAATCTTACTTCCGACTTCTTTTTTCTCCAATGCTTCCAGCGCTTTCAGTTCTTCATCATGTACTCTTTCCTTCTTGCGCTTCTTCGGTTTGAAACGAAGTTCATCCGATTTGTATTCCCGAATCTCCTTATCCCCATTATCCAGTTCCACGATAACCTTTACCTTCTGACGCAATACGCTGACACTGTTTACTTCACCGCGCAATCCATCATTGGTCTTTACGATATCTCCAACACTCGGAAGCTTATCATTCAGATATTCGTAGGTCTCCTGTTCATTCTTCAGGCAACACATCAACCGCCCGCAGACACCGGATATCTTTGTCGGATTGAGGGACAGATTCTGTTCCTTTGCCATCTTGATGGATACCGGAACAAAATCCGATAAATATTGGTTGCAGCACAATTCTCTGCCACAGATTCCGATTCCACCCCTGATCTTTGTCTCATCCCTGACACCGATCTGTCGAAGCTCAATTCTTGTACGGAAAACTGCCGCAAGATCTTTTACCAGTTCCCGAAAATCCACTCTGCCTTCCGCAGTAAAATAAAACAGCAGTTTATTATTGTCAAACGTGTATTCCACATCGATCAGTTTCATCTCAAGACCGTGCTTGGCAATCTTTTCCAGACAGATGTCGTATGCTTCTTTGCACTTTTCTTTATTTGCTTCGTTTTTTGCCGTATCCTCCTCTGTCGCTTTCCGGAGTACCGGTTTCAAAGCAGACTTGGTGCTCCCCTCTTCGATCTCTCTCTTGCCGAGAACCACTTTTCCGTATTCTACACCTCTTGCCGTCTCAACAATCACCGCATCTCCCGTTTCCAGATCCATCCCGGAAGATGCAAAGAAATAAATTTTCCCGTTGGGTCTGAAACGAACGCCTATTACCTCAACCATCACATATTCTCCTTTACTGTAAGCAGCATCAGCTCCATCGCAATATCAAAATTGACATTTGCCTCGAGACGAACCTTCAACTTGTCCATTGCCGCTAGTATATTCTCAATTCCTTCATAGGATACTCTGCTTGCCTGTTTCTTTATCACAGAATATTCTTCTTTCAATATCATCTTGTTCGGTGAATTCGAAATCTTTAGCATCAGGATATCCCGAAACCACATCGCCATAATATCAACATAATCGGAAACATCAAGCTTATATTTCCCAATCTTCTTCACTTCCCGGATGACATCCTCAATTTCCATATCCGGCATTTGGCGAAGCAGACGAATACTGTCCTCTTTAATCTCAGCATAATCCGGTGAGATTGCAAGCCGTGCCGCCTTTCCGAGATTGCCCTGTGCAAAATCCGTACAAAATCTGGCCTTTTCCTGATCCACTCCCACCTGATTTACCAGATACTCCATGACCTGAAGCGGATCCACCGGCTTTAGATTCATAACAATACACCGGCTTAGGATCGTCGGGAGAAACGAATCCACATGATTCGTAAGCAGCATAAGGATCGCATACTCCGGCGGTTCCTCCAATGTCTTTAACAGTGCATTCTGTGCCTGTATATTCATCTTCTGCGCATCCGGAACAATATATATTTTGTATCTGCTGCTATACGGTTTCAATCCCACATCATTGACGATCTGCGTCCGAATCTCATCTACCGAAATCACATTTGACTTCTCATGCCTGATCCAGATAATATCCGGCTGATTGCCCGACTCTGCCTGCAGACAGGACTTACATTGTCCGCAGGGATCCGGAAGCCCGTTCTCGCATTGCAACATTTTGGCCACTGCCGACGCAATCGTCCTCTTACCGGAACCTTTCTCTCCATTTAATATATAAGCATGTGACACCTTGCCCAGTTCCACACTGCTCTTAAAATGTTTCACGATATCTTCATGTCCGATTATGTCACTGAAATTCGCCATATCGCTCATCCTTTCTCTCGCACTCATTCATGGAAAAAACGTCTTTCCACTTCCTCTGTCAGAATCTGATGAATCGTCTCAATCGGCAGTGTGGCATCTACGGAGAAAATACGCTCCGGATACAACTGTGCCAACTGACGGTAACCTTCTACCACCCTCTGATGAAAGGTCAGATCCTCCATCTCCATACGATCTAACTCTGCCTGGTCTTTCTTTCTTTTAATACCATTCTCGGCATCGAGATCCAGATAAATCGTCAACTGCGGATTCACCCCGCCAATTGCGTAGTGATTCACGTCATACACGGTATCCACTCCCAGTCCTCTTCCGATTCCCTGATACACGGCAGAAGACTCGATAAACCGGTCACAGATGACTGCCTTTCCGTCTTCCAACGCCGGTTTGATGACCTGTGAAACCAGTTGTGCTCTCGCTGCGGCATATAACAACAGCTCTGTCATATAACTCATTTCCTGATATTCCTTATTGAGAATAATCTCACGGATCGCCTCACTGATCACAGTGCCTCCCGGCTCTCTTGCAATCAGTATATCATATCCTTTTTGTTCCAGATATTGTTTTAACAATTTGATCTGCGTTGTCTTGCCGGAACCATCCGGTCCCTCCATTGTTATAAATATACCTTCCACAGGTTCACCTCCGTTATCCTGGTCTTTACAAAATTGCATCTTCTTTTACCACAGAAATCTGATACTCTGTATCAGCGATCAATCCCCGGATGGAAATTCCTCTGTCCAATGATTGTCTCATCTCTTTCAGTATCTCTCCGGTAATCACTTCCCCCGGTGCTATGATCGGAATACCCGGCGGATAGATATAGATATAATCTGCGCTGATTCTTCCCGCTGCATCCATGAATCCCACCGTCTGTTTATCCGCTTCCAGTGCCTCTGCAATCCCGATCCTGTACTCCGGCAGCATCTTATAAAGTGCAATATCCGATTCTTCCGTGCCTACCAACTGTTCATCAATGGTCTGCAATGCCAGATAGAGTGCTTCAAACGCTTCCTTCGTATCTGCCACGGAAGTCATTGCTATAATATAGCTTCCTCCTGCCATCTCCATCATCTGTCCGTATTCTCTGTGCAGGATCTCTGCCAGCCAGATTCCCGTCACGGAGACCGAGCGATCATTCTGCCGGATCGCACAATTCTTAACAGAAAAGACAAGTTTTCCCGGATCATATGCATACGCATTATTTCGTCCGAAATCTTCTTTTTCCATCAAATGAATATGCTTCAGTTCGCCAAATCGTTTGCGATATTCCCGCAGCAGTTCCTTGTAAATGATGAATCGTCCATCTCTTTCATGGTCCATTTTTTCAATACACGCTTCCATCGATGCCAGAAACACATAAGATGGCGAGGTGCTCTGATAGATGGAAAGATATTCCTCTAACCGCTCGCTATCCACCAACTGACTGTTCTCGTGCAGAATCGCACACTGTGTCATAGCCGGCAGTGTCTTGTGGAGACTTTCTATTACAAGATCTGCGCCCAATCGAATCGCCGGATCCGGCATATTTTTATAGTTGATCGTGGAAATCGCCTCATTCACATTCGACATATATTCAAAATGCGCCCCGTGCGCTTCATCTACGATCAATGGAATACCCTCTTTGTGCAAGTACTTCGCAATCCGCTCCACATCGCTGACAACCCCTTCATAGGTTGGTGAAACGAGAACAACTGCTTTTGCCGACGGATGACTTCCGACCGCTTTCTTCACGGCGTCTACGGAGATACTTCCAAACATCTCCCATTTATCAATCCATTCCGGCATAATATAGATTGGACGGAGTCCCAGCAATCGAATGGCATGATACACCGATTTGTGACAGTTTCTGGCCACGATCAGGCTGTCTCCCGGCTTACACACGGAGGAGATGGCTGCCAGGATCCCACCGGTGGATCCATTGATCAAATAATAACTCTTGTGGGATCCGTAAATCGTTGCCGCCTGTTCAAACGCATCTTTAATGATACCATCAGGGCAATGAAAATCATCGAGGTCTCCCACTTCCGTCTCATCAATATAAAAAGGATTGGAAACCACTTCCGGAAAAATAGTATTCAACCGTCCCTTATGTCCGGGCATATGCCATGGGTATGACCCTTCCGAATGATATGCAATTAACCCGTTTAAAATTGATTGTTCCATCCTTCACTCCCGGGAATAAATTCCCTTCCTGTCATTTTTGATTCCGTATTTCCCATTATACCAAATGTGTCAGAAAAATGCAAAAAACATGAAAACCCCGGAATCATCCGGGGTTTTCTCTGAATCAATGCGCGATTGTCATTCTTCTTCGATATTTGTTTCATTTAATGTTTCTCTGATATAAAGTATGTTCTTATCTATCTTAATAAAATCCTCATCGCTGACAAAATAGTAATCATCCGACGGTTGAATCGGAATCTCCAATACAACAGGATCCATATAACCCGGTTCACCGGTCGTATTTTTCAGAATTTCAATAATGCCTTCTGCAAATTCAGTCTCATACTCAACTTCGGTTGCATCGTTATAATCTCCTTCATCCACTCTGGCATTAAAGTTCTCTATATATTCTACCACCTGATCATAACTGTTCTCCAGCGTATCAAGCGGATACACCGTCAATTCAATGCTATACGTATCCGTATCTTTATCATGTTTTACATTCGTCACCTCATATTTGGCATTTGAAAAAATAGACTGCGCCAGATAATAAAACTCGGACAAAATCGTTCCGTCATCTACTTCTTTAATGCCATAATAATTCATAAGATTATGTGCCTGATAGTCCATGTTTGATACATAGACCGCCTCTGCATCCTTTTGCGATACACCGGTAAGCGTCGTATAATCTTTGGAGACATTTTTATAATTGATATCCAGCATGCTTGTAATATATCTGGAATATACCTTCTCTTTACTGTCAAACAAGGAACATCCCGTCATTGTAAACACCATGACAAACACAACAAGAATGCCGAATCCCTTTTTTATACTGTAACGCATAAGCGAAACCCTCCTGATTCTATGTATAAGTCCGCCTACAGCTCTTTTACGCTCTCATTCACTGCTTTGAGATCATCCATGGTCAGATCCCCATTGTCGATCATCTCTGTAATAAACGCGCAAATATCATTATTATTCCAGAAACTGATATGCTGCAGATATAATTTCTGTCTGTAATCTCCTTCTGAGATCAATATTTTGTATGTATAGATTCTGCCATTTCTGCAAAGTTTCAAATAGTTCTTGCGAACGAGCTTCGCCAAAAAGGTAGATACGGTCTGCGGTCTCCAGTCTTTCCCGTAATGACCGTTTACCCTCTCTATCACATCTGATAAAACAGGCTCCTTATCGCAATCCCAAATGGCTTTCATTACTATTTCTTCACTCTCTGTTAATTTTTCAATCTGCATATTTTCCCCTCTCTTTCTCAATGAAACCTACAATTACAAGCGATTCCATTTTGTATAACATTGTTCATTTCCCTATTCTTAGGTTTAACATAAAAACACGCATCATGTCAACCTCTTTATATTGGTTTCTACTCTTCCTCCTCCATTGCTCCACTCAAAAACTCTATATATTTACCTGTTCCGATCGCAACACAGGTCATCGGATCTTCCGCCGTCATAGTTGTAATCCCTGTCTCTTCCTCGATCAACTCTTCCAGTCCGTGAAGCATTGCTCCGCCGCCGGTCAGTACGATCCCTCTGTCTGCAATGTCTGCTGCCAGTTCAGGTGGCGTCTTTTCCAAAACAGAATGCACCGCTTCAATGATCTGCTCCGTCACTTCCTCCAATGCTTCTACCGTCTCTTCAGACGTAACCGTGACCGTCCTCGGAAGACCCGTTACCAGATTGCGCCCCCGGATATCCAACGTCAGATTCTCCGGTCTGCGATAACAGGTCCCGATCTTAATCTTGATCTCCTCTGCAGTACGTTCACCAATCAAAAGATTGTGTTTCTTTTTCATATAACGAACGATTGCCTCATCAAAGTCATCTCCTGCGGTCTTGATGGAAGTGCTTACAACCGTACCGCCCAAAGAGATCACCGCAATATCTGCCGTTCCTCCGCCAATATCAACAATCATATTGCCACACGGTCTTGAGATGTCAATTCCCGCACCGATTGCCGCTGCCACCGGCTCCTCAATGATTGAAACATCGCGCGCACCTGCCTGATACGTAGCATCTTCCACCGCTTTTTTCTCTACCTCTGTCACGCCGCTCGGCACACAGACAGAAATTCTCGGACGTCTCCCGAAGAAACTTTTTCCGACTGCTTTCTGAATAAAATATTTTAACATTTTTTCCGTGATTCGATAGTCAGAGATCACGCCGTGCCTTAACGGTCTCACCGCTACGATATTACCCGGTGTTCGTCCAAGCATGAGTCTGGCTTCCTCACCGATTGCCATAATTCGATTGGTATCCCTGTCAAAAGCTACAACCGAAGGTTCTTTCAGCACTACTCCTTTTCCTTTCACATATACCAGGATACTGGCCGTACCCAAATCAATTCCGATATCTGAACTTGCCATGATGTTGCCCCTTTCTGATCTATTTATCCTTCTTATTCAAAATATACAAACTATATCCCGCTTTTTCCCTGATTCCGATATGAATCTCTGTAATGTTCATAACCTGATCCAATTCTTTGATATAGCTTTGCCATTTTGTCATCTTTTTATTTGCAATAAAGCGTTTACTCATCCCATGAACATGCCCGTATTGGCCGGTCGGATCCGTCAGCACGTCTCTGACCTGCATTCCTGTCAGACTGTAGCCGAACAACTGATCTGATGCCTTGTTCGCAAATATGATCTCCTCCGACTTATTATCTTCTATGAACACTGCCTCCTGCACGTAATCGTATGTTTCAAAAAAGATTTCACGGTATCCTGTCTTTGTGAGTGATGTCTTTTTGCTCGACATTGCAGCCGCAAAAATATGTCGGATCGTATTCATAAAGGCGATATCTTTTTCGTCAAAGGACCCTTCCTGCTTCGAGTTTGCAAATACAATATATCCTTTTTCTCCGGAAAGCAATGCTATCTGCATCAGAACCATATTCTCAGAATCGGTTCTGCGAATCAGTTCTCTCAAAAACGGCTGCTCGATTCTGCGATCCAGCACAAGTACCGATTGTTCCGCAAACATTTGTTTTAACACTTTGTATTCCGAAATAGTGAGCTGCAGTTTTTCTCCAAAGTCGGATTCCTTACCAAAACGGTTACTCACAAAATAGCTTTCCACTTTTTTGTTCTCTTTATTCTCCACATAAAGCGCAAAATCGGATAACGGTAAATAGGAAGCTGCATTTTGAAATATATCTTCCAGACCATTCCGGCCTTCCCGGATCATAATCTCAAGCATATTCTGTATGATCTCACGCTCCTGCTTTGCCCTTCGATGCTGCCGCTCTGCCAGCATCCGGTGTTTCTTTTCATTTTGAATCACATGCTCCGAATAAAAATAATTCACAATCGTATTGGATATGCGCCAATGTGTGTCCACCTTGGAGCCCAGAAGTGTTTCACCGTCTTCCTCAAAACTGGTGAGGAACCAGTATGCGATAATGCTTTCTCCGAGAATCAGGGGGATAAATTCCATATGAACTTCCATGCCGTCTATCTCGTAGGATGCCGCCTGCGGGATTCGATCCTTCTCAGCCCTCTCCGATATCTTCTCGAATTGTTCTTTAAATTCTATGTGTTCCGTCAGATCATAAAACCGTCCGATATGGCGTTCCGGTCCAATCGGTTTCGAGAGAATTTTACCCTCTTTGTCGATCAATACACCGTAATACTCTGCATTAATACATACATTCTCCGCCATGGATTCAAACAACTTGATCAACCCGCTGTCATGCACGTCCACCGCAATCGGTTTGAGAGTCGGTTCTTCCTTGCCATCAAGCGCATCCTTTTTCTGCTTTACCAGCTCTTCCAACTCCCGCTCCACATTTTTTTGCTCCGTGATATCCGTTATCAGGAAGGAGATCTCCGCCTCACCGTCAAGAAGTCTTGCGATGGTAACTTCATTCTCAACCCAGATTCTGGAACCGTCATCTTTCACCATGCGGTAAGTCAGTGTAAAATCCGCCACGCCATTTGCCATGGCATGATAAACCGCATTCACCACATCATCTCTGTCTTCCGGATAGATATAATCTTCCGTAAGTTTATATCCTTTCTTTACAGCCTCTGTATTATATCCTAAAATACCGGCATTGGAAGAGATATAATTCAATTTGCGTTTGCCTTTGCAATAAGACTTCACAATGAGCACACTCTTTAATTTGGAAATCACATTATTCAGATATACATTTTCATTGTTGAGCTGCGCTTTTTCTCTCAAATTCTGAATCAGAATATCCACCCCGGCGGGAGTTCCCTGATCATCATAATGATAATACAGAAAAAGCCGTATCGGTACCAATTCCTGTTCCCCGGTAATGATCCGACATTCCAGCGTCAAATTACTTATTCCGTATTTGACGGTATTATCTATACTCTCCCGGATCTGTTCCAGGTCTTTGGGACAAATCCGATCCTCCAATAATACGGCATGGTGAAGCACTTCTTCCGGTTCAATTCCGTACTGTCGGAGCGTGTCGGATACATATTCCAATTGATACCCCTCTTCGGAATTGGAAAGATAAAGTGCAACCATTCCTGTGTATTCAACAATTTTTTCCAGAATTTCTTTTTGTTTTATATCCATAAGTATCTCCTTGTGGAATCCTTACTAAAACTCAATCTGCGGAATGTCCTCTGTCCCGTCTTTTTCCTCCTTCGAAAGTTCAGGCGCTTTGGTGGTACCGATTCCCTTGAAGGCCTTATCGGAAATCACCTTTGTCTCATTGCATGCCTTGACCACTCCCTCTACAGACTGCATCAGGCTTGCCATATAAGTACTTACATTCTCGCACTCTCTCTTCATGGAACCGCGAATCGATGCCACCTTTTCTCTTGCATCCGAAAGCATCCGGTCGCTCTCTTTCTTTGCGTCTTCCACCATCTTTTGGCATTCGGCGTTCTTCTGTGCAACTGCCTGTTTGTATTCTTCTTCCGCGCGCACCCGGAGATTATCCCTCTCTTCTTCCGCACGACGGATGATATTGGCACTCTGTGATTCTGAATCCTTAATCAAGGTCTCGCTCTTCTTTTCTGCCTCTGTCATCATGTAACTGCTCTGGCTCTTGGCATTGGAGATTAATTTATCACTTTCCTCTTTTGCGGAAATCAGCATCTCCTTACTCTTTGCCTCGGCCTCCTCCTGCATCTTACGGCTCTTTGCCTCAGCATCTTTTAATAAAACATCACAGCGCTCATTGGTCTCTACCAATGTCTTGGAAATCATTTCCAATTTATCCGTATAACTCTTGGAGGTCTCTTCCTGCTCTGCCAGCTTGCGGTTTGCCTTCTCCAATTCATTCTGCAAAGACTCATTATATTTTTGCATATTCTCAATGGCCTGATTCGACTCAGACGTAATACTGTCCTTCACCAACTGCAGACTTTTTACCGTCTCGCTCAGCTTACTGATCGTCTGTTTCAGATCGTCAACATCCTGCATATGTGTTCTCTGCAACCTGTCAATATACTCTTCTACCGATGCCTTGTCGTACCCTCCAAAAGATACTGTCTTGAATCTTTCGTCTTTTGCCATGATAAATCTCCTTTCGCTTTCGATTATATATTAGGGGATTACGAAACTCCGATTTACAACTTTTCAATTATGCATATTATATAGTTCCATCGCAGACACGTGCGCACTCTGTCTCCGGCGTAGTGGTACTAAATTCGTGTTACACACTCATTAAGTACCAACGCCTGCGCTGCTTATGGAATCTATATAATATGCACAATAGCTTCCAGTTTAATAAGGAGTTTCGCAATTACCTATCGATTATATATTATTGCCCGGACATTCCTCTCTTTATTAATAATTAATAATGGACACGGATCATACACGAATGCCGATATTCGTATATGGCGACCTCCATAGAGATGAATGGGCATTATTACGAATTATTATACCAACATTTTCTTCTAAATGCTATATAATTTGCATAAATTTAATAAATAATAAGTAAAAATATGCAATTTCGTATGAAACGGAGGCGTTTGAATCATGATGAATGTGATCTGGAGTACTATGATATTGATCGGATTGATCACCGCTGCTTTTACCGGAAATCTGGAATCCGTCAGTGCCGGCATTCCGGATTCCGCCAAAGATGCGGTAGAACTTTTGGTTGTTATGCTTGGCGTGATCAGTATGTGGAGTGGATTTTTATCCATCGCGGAGGAATCCGGTCTGACCGGACAATTGGCGGCAAAAATGCAGCCTTTTATCCGGTTTCTGTTTCCAAACCTTCCCAAGGACCATCCGGCCGTCTCTCATATCTGCGCCAATTTCACGGCAAACCTTTTGGGACTTGGATGGGCGTGTATGCCTACAGGCATCGCCGCCATGAAGGATTTAAGATCGTTGGAGGAATCCCGCGGTAATGTATCTTCGGTCGCCAGCGACGAAATGTGTACATTTCTTCTGTTAAACATCTCCTCTCTGCAGCTGATTCCCATGAATATGATCGCCTATCGCAGTCAATACGGAAGTCCCAATCCGCTTGCCGTTGTGGGGCCGTCTCTTTTTGCAACCCTGATCACTACACTGACTGCCATAATCCTGTGCAAATGGTTCACCCGCAAATCCCGGCCGAACATATCTTAGGAGGTACGTTTTGAAACTGTTAAATTTTTTATCCGTTTTTATTCTTCCCTTTGTATTGTTTATGATTATTCTCTACGGACTCAGCCGGAAAAAAACTGTCTTTGAACTTTTTTTAAAAGGTGGAAAGCAGGGAATAGATACCGTCCTTCAGATTGCCCCGACCATTATCGGCCTGTTTGTAGCCATCGGTATCTTTCGAAATTCCGGTGCTTTGGATCTGTTATGCCGTCTCCTCTCGCCCCTTAGCAAGCTCCTTCGTATCCCTGCTCCGATTCTTCCTCTCGCCATTCTCAAACTGTTCTCTTCTTCCGGAGCAAACGGTCTGCTGTTTGACCTGTTCAAGACTTATGGGACGGACAGTGACATTGGATTTGCCGCCTCGATTCTATTAAGTTGTACGGAAACACTTTTCTATACGGTTTCCGTATACTCCATGAGTATTCACATAAAAAAGACAAGATGGCTGATCCCCGCCGGTATTCTGATCGCCGTCCTGTCCCTTTTTATCAGTATCCAAATTGCCGGTCTCTATGCCGGCACATAAAAAGGATCCCGTTCTTCTTATATGTATAGAATTCTGTTTTATCCTTCTTCCACGCATGGATTTCTCCATTTCACACAAGCATTCTGTCCTAAGACAAGGGACAGAATGCTTGTATATCGTTACCTAATAAAACCTTATGGGTTTGATAAAATAAAATATATAAATCTGCGACTTCTGAAAGAAGACAGACCGTACAAGGGAGGATTTTTTATGGACTACGATGCATTAGGAAAACGCATTCGGGAGATACGAATCTTAAACAACTATACGCAATCACAAGTGGCGGAAGAACTTCATTTTTCCCAAAAACATCTCGGGAATATCGAACGGGGCAGTGCGCATCCCAGTCTGGAATGTCTGGTCAGTATTGCAAATACATTACAGATCTCCACGGATTATCTGTTACAGGACAGTCTGACCCCTTATAAATCAAACTTATCTTATGAATACAAAGTCATTTTTTCACAATTTCTGGAGCAACAACAAATCTCTATTTGCAATCTTCAAAAAAAACTGGGCATCCCGTTAACACCGGATAAAAAAGACGAGTAATCGGCTACTCGGATTGCGCTCGAATATACCTCCTACAGCATGCGAATCGGCATAACTTTTTCTTTTACCACATAGAATTCACTCCACGCAAACGAAACCAGATCTCCCTCTTCTAATTTATAATCTTTCCCGCTTTCAATCCTCTCCCCATTTAAATACGTTCCATTTGTGGAATTGAGATCCAGCAAATATATGCCGTCTTTCTTTTCTTCCAGCTTTGCATGAACCCTGCTCACCCCTTTTTCCTGCAATACATAATTACAGCTTTCCGCTTTGCTTCCCAGCACAATGGTTCTCTCTCTGATCCGGATCGACGGGTACGCATCCTCTGCCGGCGCCTTTAAATACAAATGCCAGTTTGCGTTCTCCAGAGATGCTCTGCTTTGTGCAAAATATTCCTCCATAATCACATCCGGCGAATCTTCCTTTGTGATCTGCATATAGAAAAGTGCAAGAACAATAAGAGATAGCAATCCGAAAAACAAAAGAGGGATTCTGTCATAAGAAAGAAGATTGCAGAAAAAACCGATCACCAGCAAAAAAAGAAATATGCCATCCCCGATCAGCAAAATCCGCAATCCCGCTTCCCGCCTTCCCCTTTTATCTTTTTTATGAGGCGTTATGTTTTCTTTCCCACCATGCGTTTTGCCCGCTTCTTTCACCGGAGCTTGTGTGTGCGGTGTCGACCGGTGTTCCTCCACACTTCTCTGATATTCAGATTTGAATTCCGCCAGACAATCCCATGTAAAATCCGTCTGCGTAACGCTGTCATAAAATTGTTTTAAATATAAGACCGATTGAGCCTCTTTCCCGTCCGTCATCCGGAGCATCTCTTTCAAAACATCCTTCAGACATCCCTCTGTCTCGCTTGCCGGATAATAAATAAATTGTATCTTCCCGCTTTCCGCATCCATGAACATATAATCCGTCTTCCACAATATTTTTTCCGGATCCAGTAAATAGGTCTCCACCGATTCCAATGCGCCCACCATACAATCCACCATATTTTGTAACCGGTCGGATGTAAGGGGCAGGTGCTCCATTGCCCATTTTACGGTTGTCTTGTATTTCAACGAGTAATAAAGCATCTGGCATCCGTTTAATTCTCTTACTTCGCACGGTGAAAAATAAGGCACCTTCCCTCGCTGCAACATTCTGCTCTGATAATCCGTATCCCATTCTTCTCCTGCGGAAAGTACCAGATAATGATGCATGCCATCTTTTTTATAATAGGTCTGCAAGCAATTTCCACCTCCTTATATTTTTTACCGGATCATTTGTATCTTTTCGCATTTCTATATGGAGGTCGAACAACCCTTCCTGTTCATCCAGGATCCATTTTTCTTTTTCTCCTTCTTGCTGCATCTTGCTTTTCGACAAAAGTGTCTCTTCCTGCTGCACACCGCACTGTTCCGATTGATACATCTTTTGCGTCATAAGATCCATGTCCCTTCCGGATTGATGCAGGAACAAAAACAGCATAATATAGAGATAAATACAGCCAAAGAAAACAGGAGTCAGAAGGGAAAATTCAACCACTGTACTGCCACGATTTCGTTTATGTTTCATCTTTTTTCACCTCTTCCCGATTTTCCTTATCTGCTACAGCGTGAACAGGGTGCAAGTCCGCCTGCCTCAGATTGTTTAATTCTTGTAACGGTTCTTTTCAATCCACTGCAATTTTTCCGGTAATGATATACATCTCCCGTTCTCGCCACATAAACCGGATCCGAATCCTTCCCACTTTTCCCACAGAATCCGCAAGGCTTGTATGCCGTTTTTGACACACTGCTTTTTTGCTGCACGCTTAACAGCAGATGTGTGCAGTTTCTGCGCATATGATATACCGATTGATTCGGCGTAATGTATACATAAGGTTCTGTCGCCTCATCTTTTTCATATCCGACAAATGCTTTTTTCTTCACTTCCAAAACAATGGGAAACCGGATTTCTCCGATCAGCGGTGCGGAAATGACTGCACAGCCATTCGCTTTGGCAAGGAACACCTTTGGATTTGACGCATCCGGTTCCACATACAGCAAAATTCCTTTTTTCCCCTTTTCAATCATTCTCTCCACATAGAAATCATCACCCAGATCCTTTTGAAACTGTTCCCACAACACTACAGAATTTACAAGGGAACCTGAACTTTTTTTCTGCTCCGAGGCTAATCTCTTTTCCAGATAACAGTACTGTGCCACATAATTGGACGCCTCCGCCAGACTCTGATGAATGTGTGCCTCCGCCATGAGAAACATATATATTCCCGACATGGCAAGCATAAAAAACAGGAACAGCGGCAATACAATACACGCCTCGATCGTGGCGGCTCCTCTATTCTTATTCACAAAATATCCTCCTCTCCGATTGTCTCCTTTTAAAAACTCTTATACAAATCCGCCTGCTCATACTTGGAGATGATGACTTTGAAGGAAATCCATATAAGAGCTTATAAAAAGATACATAAATCAATTACTCATATGTAAAACTCTCTTCAAAGAAGAAATCATAGTCCTCTTTCTTCCCCTCCCCGGCCAGAAGCGGGTTTAAGCAGATCTTTCCCTGAACTGTCATCCCGCTGACACAGTTCGCAATATGAAAATCCGCATCCTCCCGGTTCAGATTCATCTCTATGACATCCAGTATCCTTGCATAGCACAGATCTCTCTTTTTGTTTCCTTTTTTCGCCAGAAGAAGCAGGAGATAGTCCTCATATTCCATACCGTTTTGCACCTTACTTCCGGTTGCGTTTCCGCTTAATGTCTTCAAATCCGTATACCATGTCTCAGATGATTTGACGTAGGGAATCGTCTCACCGGACAATAGCATTCGCATTTCATAAAGGGTCTCCGCATAGGACCAGCATCCCAGCAACAAATATTTGACAATTTCCATAAGTGATTCCGTTCCGGTCGCTATACAGATTGCCGCCGCTAATGTTAAAGCCTCCTCCTTTTTCGTTTCATCCGTCAGAAGATACGCATAATTGATCGGCATCCTCATCCAGACGATATCCCCGACTACTGCCTCAAGATTATCATAATCACTCTCCTTCCCCTCCAATATATACTCCACTTCACATTGCATAACAGAATCTTCTCTCCCATTTACGCCATTGGAAAACAGATTATTCACATAATCCACAAATGCCGCCTGCTTCATCAGACCATAGTCACCTTCCTCCGATGCAGCGTTTTTTATAAAAGTCTTTAAAAAGCCAATATCCCGGAAACTGTTGTCTTTTTCTTCCTGTTTCTGATCCCGATATGTCTGGGAAGGCGCTTTTTCCAGTGAGTGGGTTTCTTTTGAAATCGTCGTATCTTCCGGAAGCAGGAAATATAACAGTCCGTTTTTCAAATTTCCATCCAGAGTGTCTCTCGGATCACTCACTTTCTCCTTTTTCTCCGTTTCTTTGTCAGAATCTTCATCGGCCTCCTCTTTTCCTTCCGTATCCGGTTCTGCTGCGGCCTCAGTCGTTGGCATTTCGATTCCGTTGTGCTCGGTTTCCGATGCTGCACGCTCTATATCCGCACTCCGGTCACCCGTCAGCTTCTTTGCCGCGTGCACCACTCCCTCCGTCTTTTCATAATTCAGGATCTGGCTTTTCAACGCCTCCATATTATGATCGAGAATATAGGTCTGATCCGCGATCGCAATTTCCTCTATCGTAAATTGATAGATTGGATTTCCCCTCTCTCCGTTCAAAGAAGATTCCAAATAATCATTTATTTTCTCTTCAATCGCAGCCTCACTCCCCGTGCCATAAGTCGGA
The DNA here is from genome assembly GCA_905235545.1 of uncultured Lachnospiraceae bacterium. Taxonomy (GTDB): domain Bacteria; phylum Bacillota; class Clostridia; order Lachnospirales; family Lachnospiraceae; genus CAG-590. Next base: position 22,178 of record CAJOMI010000028.1, read on the forward strand.
TCCATAAACAGCAAATGATATCGTTCAAACAACGCACTGTTATAATCTGCCATCAGGTTCAGACAGGTACTATGAACCAAGGCCCTGGTTTTGACTCTGCTCATATAGATTCTTCCCACCTCAAGTGCCGTTAAGGTAAAAAGCAGCAGAACGCTGATCATGAGCGAAAATAAAATGGTAGTCTGTCCTTTGTTTTTCATAGTACCTCTCCTTTCTTTCCATCCATCATTAAGTGATTGCGAAACTCCTTATAACACTTGAATCTATTGTGTATATGGTATAGATTCCATAAGCAGACCTTGGCGCAGGCGTTGGTACTTAATGAGTGTGCAACACGAATTTAGTACCATTACGCCGGAGACAGAGTAAAAACGTGTCTGCGATGGAACTATACTATATACACAATTGAAAAGATGTAAATTGGAGTTTCGCAATTACCTACATCCATTGTTCCCGCCATGAAATATCAATATATCTTTTTTGCGCTCTGATTAATGGACTGCCATATTTTGTCCACTAAAGTTGTAATCTGCTCCTTAAAGACAATGACCATTGCGATCAACACCACGATGATCAGAAGGACTTCCACAACTCCCATACCGGATTCATCCTTTATAAAATCCTGCCACATTCTCTTGAAACTTCTCATTGACCTCACCTCCTTTCCATGCATTTTACTTGGATAATTGCGATACTCCGGTCAAGACCCGCTACATAAAGTTCATAAATGCCGGAATCATGATCATAAGCATCACCACCAAAAGCAACAAAATCATTGGCCCCAGTAATTTAGTCCCTGCTTCTTCTCCATATCGTTTCGCGAGATTCTTCCTCTCTTCCAACGCCTGCAGTTCCTCCTGTACAAAAGCGGCAGACAATCCTTTTGCGCCTTTTCGCACATTTTGCTCCAACAATGTCATAATTCGGATGTAACAGGGAAGTTCTAACCGTCTTCCCAACTGATAATAGGTCTGTTCCTCCGAGATTCCCAATTCCATACTCCTTTTTGCCACGCTGAGCTCTTTGATCAAGTCCTCTTTATAATCCCCAACCGGCACTTTTTTCGTCCGACGCCCTTTCCCCGATTCCACTCCCGTCCCCCTCTCATATTCCTCTATGAGTGTTGCAAAAATATTTTTGACCTGCATTCCGGCCCCCAACAGGAGCACTAACTCATTTACAAACCACGGATAGCACCGAAGCAAATGTTCTTTCCGCTTCTGTTTCTCCTGCCTTTTTGTTTCCTGTTCCCTGAGCAGCAACAGACCGATTAAAATCCCCCCTGTTATCAAAACTCCGAAAGCGGAGATACCGCCCATGTCCGTTCGGGAAATATGAACGCCATCTACCTCCGTATCCACCATAAAACCTTCCTCGTACAATGCTTTTTCCTCGCGCCCTTTCAGGTATTCCACGACACCGGAGAACATCCTCTCCGTATCCCCTTCTTCCTTTGGATATACAATCACATCATAAGTATGCTTTGCCGACTGCTCCCCATACCACAGAACTACCGTCACATGTGTCGGAATGCCGGACAGAAGGTCCTGCTCCCGATATCCCTCTGCAAGGAGCGTTTCCCTGTCATTTTTCAGATTTCCCTCTCCATCGATCAATATATAATCTTCCGGCCGGAACTCCACGTCAAAGGGATACCGCTCATAATCCAGTGAAAAATCCAGATTTTGATCCACCTTGGAAAGCGCTTTGTTCTCTCCTTTTAAATGTTCTTCCAAATAGGCAAAAGCCTCATCCCATCTTTCTTTCAGTGCATCATCCGTCAGGATCCGTGGCCGGATTGTAAGGGCAACCTCCTCCGTAGCATCTTCTTTCTCCAATCGGAACTCCACCTGTTTTTCCTCGCCACCGTATCCCTCTTTCGAGATCGCAATCTGATCGACTTCCCGTTCAAAAGTCAGACAGAAACTTAATGTGTTGATCACCAAAAGCAATAACCATAATGTCCCATGCTGCCTCACGAATCTGACACTTTTTTTAAGTTCTGCCTGCCCCCCTTTTTTTGTCCCAATCCATATCAGCAAAATGAGGAACAATATCCCATATATCACTCCGTTTATTATTCTCATACCTGTATCTCCATAATATGATCTGCCCACAACTCAGCCAGATAAGTAATCACCAAAAAAACTGTCATGCAAAAGATTCCAAACACATTATGATACAGTACATCCATAAAATCTCCATTGCTTACACGCAGATAAAAAATGATCGCATAAGGCATTCCCTTCATTATTTGTTCCTCTAATTTTTTTGCACTGATCATCGTAGCGATCTCTTCTTCCACCGCAATCTTGTCTGTGATACAATTCACGGTTTTCTCTATAATCTGTATCAGATTGCCCCCGCTCTTCTTTGCCGCAGCCACCACATTTGCAAAATTCTGAATGTCTTCCATCCCGCTCCGGTTTCCAAAATCTTTCAACAACTCCTCCACCGGAATATTCATGTGGATTCCGGCAATGATCCGCTCCACCTCCTTGCAGATCATCGCATCCTCCTCATATAGCAATGCCAGATCGTTCTTTGCATTTTCAAATGCATGCTCCAATGAATATCCCGCATTTAAGGATGCCGCTACTGATTCCGCCATACTTCGAAACTCCACTGACAACTCTCTTTGCTGTTTTGCCAGTTTATGCCGCCTCAAATTTCGAAAATCGAAAATCGCAAATGGCAGCAACGCCCAGGCAGCCTTATACGAATCATAAAACAGATAACAGATCAAAAATCCTTTTACCGTCATCCTGACACCAAATTCCAACCAGTCCCGCCAGCCAAAATGATAGCTATGGTAATCCGGTTTCTCATCCCGCATACCCGGATTGTTTAAGTTTTTTATCCCGTACCAGTTTTCCTCTTTTTTCGAGTGAACCAATGATAACTCCATTTCTTTCCTCCTTCTCACAAAATTCATAGATCGGATGCAGTTGGATCTCTCCCTGCTCCACACCCAGCACCTCGCTGATTTCCAATACTCTCCTGCTGTTGTCACGAAGTCTTCCGAGATGTATAACAATGTCAATTGCCGCCGCAATCTGTTGTCGGATCGCCATAACAGGCATATCATATCCCATTAAGATCATGGTCTCTAACCGTAGCATCATCTCTTTTGCAGAGTTGCCATGGCCGGTACTGAGACTCCCATCGTGCCCGGTAAGCATGCTGTTCGCCATATCCATCGCCGCCGCATCCCTGACTTCTCCGACAATAATCCGGTCCGGGCGCATACGCAAGGCGGATTTGATCAGCTGCGACATCGATATTGCA
>CAJOMI010000029.1 GCA_905235545.1 uncultured Lachnospiraceae bacterium
CCGATTATTAAAAGACCGTATTATATTTCTCGGAGAAGAGGTCAATGATGTTACAGCCAGCTTAGTCATTGCACAGTTGCTGTTTTTGGAGTCTGAAGACCCATCAAAGGATATTCAGCTTTACATCAATAGTCCGGGTGGCTCCGTATCAGCCGGATTCGGTATTTTTGACACCATGAATTACATCAAATGTGACGTTTCCACAATCTGCTGTGGTATGGCAGCCAGTATGGGAGCATTCCTGCTTGCGGGTGGTACACCCGGTAAGCGTATGGCACTTCCAAATGCTGAGATCATGATCCATCAACCGATGGGTGGTATGCCAAGCGGAAGTCAGGCGAGCGATATGGAGATCACAACCGCTCATATTTTGAAAACCAAACGTAAGATTAATGAGATTCTGGCAAAAGAATGTAATAAACCGGTTGAAGTATTGGAAAAAGATACTGACAGAGACAATTGGCTTAGCGCACAGGAAGCCTTAGAATACGGTTTGATTGATTCGGTCATCTCGAATCGTGAGTAAATCGAATAATTAGAATGAGGTGTTATTATGGCAGGTCGCAGTGACGAGAAAAAAACATTACGATGTTCATTTTGTAATAAGACACAGGATCAGGTCCGCAAACTAATTGCCGGTCATAATGTGTATATTTGTGACGAATGTATTGAAGTATGTTCGGAGATCATCGAAGATGAATTAGAAGATTTTGATGAATCTTCAGAGATTAATTTATTAAAGCCGAAAGAGATCAAGGAGTTTCTGGATCAGTATGTAATCGGACAAGAAGAGGCAAAGAAAGTCTTATCCGTTGCAGTTTATAATCACTATAAGAGAATTCTGGCAAACAAAGATTTCGATGTGGAATTACAAAAGAGTAATATCATTATGGTTGGTCCGACCGGTTCCGGGAAAACATATCTGGCTCAAACGCTGGCGAAATTATTAAACGTTCCGTTTGCAATTGCAGATGCGACTGCTCTTACAGAAGCCGGCTATGTAGGCGAAGATGTTGAAAATATTCTTTTAAAGATCATTCAGGCCGCTGATTATGATATTGAACGTGCACAACACGGTATTATTTATATAGATGAGATTGATAAAATTACCAAGAAGTCAGAAAATGTCTCCATCACAAGAGACGTATCCGGCGAGGGTGTACAACAGGCGTTGCTCAAGATCATTGAGGGTACGGTCGCTTCCGTTCCACCGCAAGGAGGACGAAAGCATCCGCATCAGGAATTTATCCAGATTGACACCAGCAATATTTTATTTATCTGCGGTGGTGCCTTCGACGGACTGGAAAAAGTAGTTGAAAATCGCATCGGACAAAAGTCCATTGGTTTTGGAGCAGAATTGGCTGAAAAGACAGATGAAAATATCGGAGAATTACTGAAACAGGTTACACCGGCTGATTTCATTAAATACGGCTTAATTCCGGAATTTATCGGACGTGTTCCGGTTTCTGTAACACTTGATTTGTTGGATTCCGATGCACTTGTCCGTATATTGACAGAGCCAAAGAGTGCAATTTGCAAACAGTACCAAAAATTGTTTGAATTAGATGGTGTGGAACTTGAATTTACGCAAGATGCTCTTTATGCGATAGCGGAAGAGACAACAAAGAGAAAAACCGGAGCCCGGGGGCTTCGCTCTATCATTGAAAAATCCGTTATGGATTTAATGTACGAAGTTCCTTCTGACGAAGGCATTACAAAAGTAATCGTAACCAAAGAAGCAGTAGAGGGATCCGGAGACCCTGAGATTGTATATTCGGATTCTCCCAGATCACACAAATCATTTATAAAGCATCATCCACAAAAAAATAACGGAGAGATTGCATAAAAATATGGTAACATGGGACTTGTGACAAACAAGTCCCTTTATACATAATGGAGGATGAAAATGACAAAGGAAAACGCGAACAACCGGTATCCGCTTATTATTCTTCGTGATATTGTAATCATGCCTGAATCCCATGTGCATTTTGATATAAAAAATAAAAATTCTGTTTCGACCATCGAAAAAGTTATCGAACAAAATCAGGAATTGGTTGTTGTAAAATCAAAAACAAACGAAGTAAATGAAGATATATCCGAATCTGAATTCTTTAAGGTTGGAACAAAAGTCGTAATCCGGCAGATCTTAAAACTGCCGGGTGGTGTCGTGCGTATAATGGCAGAAGGCAAGGAAAGGGTCATTATCAAAAAGATTTATTCGGATGATGATTGCAACCTTACAGAAATAAAAAAATTTCCAAACACCCTTTCCAATATGGAAAAAACGGAGCAGGAAGCCAGACTTCGCATTATAAAAGATCTTGCAAAACAGTGTAGAATTCATAACATGTTTTCCTCTCCGGATCGGTGTTCTTCCCTTTTGCGTGTTAAAAAATTAGACAAATTGATTGATCTGATGGCAGATTCGGTCTCAATTCCGGTTTTGGAAAAACAGAAGCTGTTGGAAACGATTGATATGGAAACTCGCTCCGATCTGCTGATCAAAACATTAATAACGGAATTGGATATTCACAATATTCGTGCCGAGATTGGAGAAAAATTAAAAGACTGTGTCAATCAAAACCAGAAAGAATACGTCTTGCGGGAACAAATAAAGATAATCAAAAAAGAATTGGGTGAAGAGAACGCAGAAGATGAAGGCGCACGCTATCGACAATTATTAGCGGAAGGGAATCCACCTGAATATGTGCGGGAAAAACTGGAAAAAGAAATTTCCCGTTTTTGCAGTTTGCCCTATTCTTCTTCAGAGAGTGCAGTGATAAGAAACTATATAGAGACTGTTCTGGATTATCCGTGGAACAAAGAAAGCTGTGACAATCAGGATTTGAAAAAAGCCATTGCACAGCTTGAAAAAGACCATTATGGACTTACCAATATTAAAGAGAGGATCATTGATTATCTGGCTGCAAGACAACTGAGCGGTCGGAAAGACGCCCCGATTCTCTGTCTGGTTGGGCCGCCGGGAACCGGCAAGACATCCATTGCAAAATCCATTGCGGTCGCACTGTATAAAGAATATGGAAGAATCGCACTGGGAGGTGTCCGGGACGAGGCAGAGATCCGGGGACATCGTAAAACATACATCGGTGCCATGCCCGGCCGTATCCTCACAGCCATTTCAAAGACAGGGGTAAATAATCCCCTCATTTTATTAGATGAGATTGATAAGACCGGTACCGATTATAAAGGAGATGTATCATCCGCTTTGTTAGAAGTATTGGATGGCGAACAGAATATGTACTTCCAGGATCACTACTTTGAAGTACCGGTTGATCTGAGCAATGTTTTGTTTTTAGCCACTGCAAATGATGTTTCTCAGATACCCGCACCTCTTCGTGACCGAATGGAAGTGATTGAGGTTAACAGCTATACGGAAAATGAGAAGTTCCATATCGCCAAAAGTTATCTTTTACGCAAACAACTCGCTAAAAACGGTCTGAAAAACAGTCAATTCAAAATAACAGATGACGCTATTTACTATCTGATCGAGCATTATACCAAAGAAGCAGGCGTTCGTAATTTAGAGCGTTTACTTGGTACATTGATGCAAAAGGCAGCGAGGGGTATTCTGACAGAACAATATAAGTCCCTTCGTGTCACGCCTAAGAAACTGAAAGAATTACTGGGTGCTGAAAAATATTTTCCAAATGCAAACGCCTTGGCAGATAAAGTCGGAGTTGTAAACGGATTGGCATGGACAAGAGTTGGCGGCGACACATTAGGTGTCGAAGTAAATTTATTAAACGGTAAAGGCGGGCTTACACTGACCGGAAATCTCGGTGATGTCATGAAAGAGTCCGCACAAATTGCCTTATCTTATGTCAGAACACTTCCGGATATAAAAAAACTGCCGGATGATTATTTTGAAAAACATATTGTACATATCCATGTTCCGGAAGGTGCAACGCCCAAGGATGGTCCTTCCGCCGGAATCACGATTGCACTTGCCATTTATTCTGCCTTGACAAATCGTCTTGTAGACGGACATATTGCCATGACCGGCGAGATTACATTAAAAGGCAAAGTTCTTCCAATCGGCGGTCTGAAGGAAAAATTATTGGCAGCGAAAAATGCAGGTATGCAGAAAGTATTGGTTCCTGCAGAAAATCGCAGAAATGTAGAAGAATTGGACGATGAAATCACATCCGGACTTGACATCTGCTATGTGGACCATATGAGTGAAGTAATAAAACAGGGTATCGTAAAAAAGGCATTTGCTTTAAAGCAATAAATAAATGACAGAAGAGAGGAGTGAATATATGGTCATTAAAAGTGCGGAATTGGAGACCGTGTGTGGAGTGACTAGTAAACTACCGGATAATAATGGAATCGAGATTGCATTTGCCGGGAAATCCAATGTTGGAAAATCATCTCTGATCAACGGTCTGCTCAATCGAAAAGCCCTTGCAAGAACATCATCTCAGCCGGGCAAAACACAGACCATCAATTTTTATAGGATCAATCAGGAGTTTTATTTTGTGGATCTGCCGGGATACGGATATGCAAAAGTATCCGCCTCAGAACGTGAAAAATGGGGAAAGATGATCGAACGATATCTTCATACCTCAGTGAATCTGCGTCTGGTCTTTCTTTTAATTGATATCAGGCATGAGCCTTCCGCAAATGACAAACTAATGTATGATTGGATAGTCGGGAATGGATTTACACCGGTCATCATTGCAACCAAACTTGACAAGATCAAGCGATCACAGATACAAAAGAATTTAAAGATAATCCGTACTAAACTGGGAATGGATAAAACAGATAAGATATTTCCTTATTCTGCATTGTCAAAACAGGGACGGGATGAAATACTTGACTATATTGAAACCGTCATTCATGCTACGGAAGAATAAAATTTCAAGTCTCCTATATAATAAAAAGTCTCCGGCTTTATTGTTGTGAAGTGCAAATATGTAACGGTCAGCATTGCTGACATACATTTCACAACAATAAAGCCGGAGACGATTTGTCATGACCGGTTCACCAGTCTAATAGTCTTCTAACCAGACGGAATTAATCAGATATTGATATACCTCTTCGTTTTTATCCCGCCAGGAATCACAAATATGAATTGCCTGATCCTGTGTCGGAACGGAAATCTTAATCTCTAACAACGTATGATTGCGCTCAGTGATACTACACTGTGCAATGTATTCATTATTGGATGGATAATAATAAGAGGAAATTGCGGACTCGTTCCGGAGCTCAATCTTTTGCTCTTTGAGATAATTTAAAATATCCATCTTAATCGCATCTGATATCTTAAACTCAAACAATTCAACAGCCTCTTTACCCTGTTCCGTAATCTCATACATTGCATGATTATGTTCAGAAGTGACTTTGATAAAATCATTTTCAATCAGTTCATTTTGCGCAATTTGCAAATTGAAATAATTCGTATAACCCTTTCCCAAAACAAATTGAGAAATCTGGGAACTGGTCATTGGAAAGTCAACTCTGTCAAGCATATATAATATCATAAGTTTATAAAGAACTAATCCGTCGTTCGTCATAGAAAAACTCCCTTATTTGTGAATATGCGCTTTTACCGCTGCACTTACCGCATCCGCAACAAGTGGATTAAACGCTTCCGGAATGATATAGTCTTCATTCAGTTCCTCATCCGTAACAATCTCTGCAATGGCTGTTGCAGCAGCAAGTTTCATTTCTTCCGTAATAATGGATGCGCGACCTTCCAATGCACCCTTAAATATTCCCGGAAATGCAATTACATTATTAACCTGATTCGGGAAATCCGAACGTCCGGTACCAACAATTCTTGCGCCGGCAGCCTTTGCAACATCCGGCAGGATTTCCGGAGTCGGATTTGCCATAGCCAGAATGATAGCATCTTTATTCATCGTTTTTACCATATCTGCCGTCACTACGTTAGGAGCAGATACACCGATAAAGATATCAGCACCCACAAGTGCATCGGCAAGTCCACCTGTTTTTCCCTCTAAATTCGTAACCTCTGCCATTTCTTTCTTGATCCAATTGAGATTATCCTGACCTTTGTGAATAATACCCTTACTGTCGCAAAGAATGATATGTTTAAATCCATAGGTTAATAACAATTTCGTGATTGCGATTCCTGCAGCTCCGGAACCGTTTACTACAATCCTGCATTCTTCTTTCTTTTTACCTGTGATGCGAAGTGCATTGATGATACCGGAAAGTACTACAATCGCCGTTCCGTGTTGGTCATCATGGAAAACCGGTATATCTAATGCTTCATTTAGTCTTCGTTCAATCTCAAAACATCGAGGAGCGGATATATCTTCGAGATTGATTCCGCCAAACGCAGGAGCAATCCGAATCACAGTATCAATAATCTCTTCTGTATCCTGCGTGTCCAGACAAATTGGAACCGCATTAACATCACCGAAAGATTTGAATAAAACAGCTTTACCTTCCATGACCGGCATGGCAGCAGCAGCACCGATATTACCAAGTCCAAGAACTGCGCTTCCGTCTGAAACAACTGCAATCGTATTTCCTTTTTGTGTATATTTGTAAGCGTCCTCCGGATTGTCTGCAATTTTTCTGCAAGGCTCAGCAACACCCGGTGTATAGGCAAGTGCAAGATCCTCACGTGTCTTCACCTGACATTTTGGCTCTGTTGATAATTTGCCTTCCCATTCTTCATGTAATTTCAATGATTGTTCGTAAACGTCCATCCTAAACCTCCATATTATCTTAAGAATTATTTTGTGAACTTCAGTCACTTTAACTTCTATCTTATCATTTACTGAATTGATGTGCAAGTCTGATTTTAGGGGTTTACTTTCTTATAAAGTATGGTATAATCAGTTGGAAAAGAGTTGTTAATCTTTTCCGCACAATCTATATCTTACTTTAATTTCCCCAATGTAATATTTTATAGAGATAATAAACAAGAAGACAAGTATATAAGTAGCATGAAAAGCCTTGTATAAGTAAAGGCGATGCACAATAGATTCAGGTTTAAGTAAGAAGTTTCGCAATCACCTGATAGAAATTATTTATGAAAGGAGATTTTATGAACTATGCGGATATGACTTTGCTGGAACTCAGAAAAGCAGCAAAGGAATTAGGAATCAAGGGTATAACTGCAATGAAAAAGAATGATCTCGTCAATCTTTTGAACGATGTGCAGGAGAAAACAACGGAAAAAAAGCAATCCACATCAGACACGAAGAAAAAAAGCAACAACAGGACAACAGGAAAAAAGACTGTGGAAGCCGAAAAATCTTCGGGAAAAGAGAAAACAGGCAGAAATAAATCAAATATCAAGACAAGAGAAGAAGAGAGTCCGGTCGAAAACACAAACGAATCATCCACGAAAAGAGAGGTGGAACCTCCTCGTACGACAAGAAACGATACAATCGATTACAGTCTGGACAGTGGGAAGGAAGCAAACGGGATTTTAGAAATTATGCCGGATGGATTTGGATTTATCCGCTGTGAAAACTATCTGCCCGGAGAAAATGACATCTACGTATCCCCTGCACAGATCAAGCGTTTTAACTTGAAAAAAGGGGATATTATTATCGGTAACACTAAAATCAAAACCGAACGTGAAAAATTTGCAGCACTTCTTTATATCAAATCTGTGAACGGTTACGCTGTAGAAGATGCTATGAAGCGAAAGAATTTTGAGGATCTCACCCCCATCTTTCCGGATGAGAGAATTCGTTTGGAAAATGAAAATTCCAAAGGTATATCGATGCGTATTATGGATCTGCTTGCTCCGATTGGTAAAGGGCAGCGCGGTATGATTGTCGCACCGCCCAAAGCCGGAAAGACAACCCTTCTCAAACAAATTGCAATCAGTATCAGCCGAACATATCGGGACATGCATCTGATCGTTCTCTTGATTGATGAACGTCCGGAGGAAGTTACCGACATTCGAGAATCCATTGAAGGACCAAATGTAGAAGTAATTTATTCTACATTTGATGAACTTCCGGAACATCATAAACGGGTATCTGAAATGGTATTGGAACGCGCAAAGAGACTGGTGGAACACAAAGAAGATGTCGTGATCTTATTGGATTCCATCACCCGCCTTGCAAGGGCATATAATCTCACCGTTCCGCCAAGCGGAAGGACATTGACCGGAGGTTTGGATCCGGCAGCCCTTCATATGCCCAAAAAATTCTTTGGCGCTGCGAGAAACATGAGAGAGGGCGGATCTTTGACTGTTTTGGCCACTGCATTGGTCGAGACGGGATCCAAAATGGATGATGTTGTATTTGAGGAATTCAAAGGAACCGGTAATATGGAATTGGTTCTGGATCGAAAACTTTCCGAAAAGAGAATCTTCCCTGCCATTGATATTACCAAATCCGGGACCAGAAGAGATGATCTCCTTCTTACTCCACTGGAGCAGGAAGCGGTTGAGGCTATGCATAAGGAGTTTTCGGGTAACCGTGCAGAGGAATCCATTGAAGAGGTTCTCAAACTATTCCTGCGCACGCATAACAACAAAGAGTTTTTGGATTTAATCAAAAGATCTCTTCTGCGAAAATAAGATTTATTATACGGATGTGATAAAAACTTCTTGCATTTATTTTCATATTATGATAGACTTAAGGAGTTGTTTTAGGCGGGTTGGAATCTGCCAATATTATTTAGAGAGGTGTTTTAAGATGAGAGAAGGAATTCATCCAAATTATTATCAGGCAAAAGTTGTATGTAACTGCGGTAACGAGTTTGTAACCGGTTCAACCAAAGAAGAGATTCACGTTGAGATTTGTTCAAAGTGCCATTCTTTCTATACCGGACAGCAAAAAGCATCACAGGCTCGCGGTCGTATTGATAAGTTCAATCGTAAATACGGAGTTCAGGCAAATTAGTAACGTTTTTAGGTTGAGATTGAATAATCTCAACCTTTTTGCATTTATTACACAAATTGAGGTATTATATATGGAAAAAAGACTACCAATAGGTGCTCTTGGCGGACAAGCTGTTATGGAGGGTGTCATGATGAAAGGACCAAAACGATACTCCATCGCAGTCAGAACACCGGATCAAAAAATTAATGTAAAATTAGTGCGATATAAAACAGCAGGGGAAAAACATTCGTTATTGAAATTGCCATTTATACGTGGTGTTGTGAATTTTTGGGAATCCCTTACTGTAGGTATGCGTACGTTAGCATATTCCTCATCTTTTTATGAGCAAAAGGAAGAAGAGACCAAAGCAGACCGGATTTTTAAAGATATCTTTAAAGAACATGCAGATAATGTTCTAAACGGATTGACCGTTATATTATCCATTATCATTGCGGTAGCATTGTTTATGCTGTTACCTGCAGGAATCGGAGAATTCCTTGGCAAATGGATCAAAAGTCGTGTTTTGTTATCCGTGATCGAGGGCCTGCTTCGTTTAACCATCTTCCTTGTCTATATTGCTTTGATCTCGCAAATGGAAGATATTAAACGTGTTTTTATGTATCATGGAGCGGAACATAAAACCATAAACTGTTATGAGTCGGGCGATGAATTGACGCCTGAGAATATAGCCAGACACAGTCGTTATCACAAACGCTGCGGTACCAGTTTTCTGTTTCTGGTAATGATTATCAGTATTTTCGTATTTATGTTCATCACTGCTGAAAACGTGTGGATACGCTTACTTCTGCGTATATTGCTGATACCGGTTGTTGCCAGTCTGTCTTATGAATTTATTCGTCTGGCCGGGAAAAGTGACAGCGCGATTTTAAATGCATTGAGCAAACCGGGTATGTGGGTGCAGATGCTTACGACCAAAGAGCCTGACGAAGAAATGATTGAAGTGGCGATTATATCCGTAGAAGCGGTACTTTACGGCAAATCCTATGTAGATGCGGTAAATGAGGCACAGGGAATCGGTGTGGACAAGAAAAAATCCTCAGTTTCCCATACAGATGTATCAGAAGATCAGAATGACAGGATCGAATACAACGAGGGCTATGAGAACGAAGAGTCCGGAGAAGAATATGAAGAAGTCTATGAAGACGAGGTCTCCGGGGAAGAATATGAGGAAGTCTATGAAGACGAGGTCTCCGGGGAAGAATATGAGGAAGTCTATGAAGACAAGGTCTCCGGAGAAGAATATGAGGAAGTCTATGAAGACGAGGTCTCCGGAGAAGAATATGAAGAAGTCTATGAAGACGAGATTTCCGGAGAAGAATATGAGGAAGTCTATAAAGACGAAGATTCCGTTAAGAAGACTACGGAAGTTCACCGGAACAAAGATTCAGGGGACAAATCTGAAAAAACAGGCCGCGATGATTCCGGGGAAGAGTTTGATATCACGGATTTTGAAAAGAGTTTTTTTGAGGATTAAAAGATGGCAACCGTTGAGTATTTGCTTCAATACGGAAAAGAACAATTGGATAAAAGCGGCAATGAATATTCCAAATATGAGCGAAAAGTTTTATTAGAGGAAGTGACCGGATACAACTATATGTATCTGTTGACGCATGGAGAGGAAGAGATCTCCCCGGAGAAAGAAAAACGTTATTATGAACTGTTGGACAAACGATGCAGTCATTATCCGCTTCAGTATTTATTGGGATACGCACATTTTATGGATTATACGTTTTATGTGAATGAACATGTTCTGATTCCTCGAAATGACACAGAAATTTTAGTGGAGTTTGCAGATTCTGTTATTTCCGAAATACAAAAAAACAAAACGGATTCCTTGAACATATTGGATATGTGTTGCGGCTCCGGCTGTATCGGTATTTCATTAAAGATGTACCATAAAGATATCGCATTGACGTTGTCTGACATCTCAAAAGATGCATTGGATGTTACAGCATCTAATTTAAAACGATATGATCTGGAGGCATCCGTGGTGCAGAGCGATTTATTTGACAATCTGAGTGGAAGGATGGATATGATCGTCTGCAATCCGCCATATATCGAACGACGAGTGATCGATACTCTGATGCCTGAGGTAAAAGAATACGAACCGATGATGGCATTGGATGGAGGAGAGGATGGCCTTGATTTTTACAGGCGTATCATGGAGCAGGCACGGGAGTATCTGAATCCCGGAGGATATCTGATCTTTGAAATAGGACATGATCAGGGAAAAGCAGTTTCTGATCTATTAAAAAAGCATTGCTTTCAGGATATTCATGTGATAAAGGATTATGCCGGTCTTGACAGAGTTGTATATGGATATTTATAATGAGGCCACATTAATGCAATAACGTTTGCGGCATTCTTGCCTGTGGAATGTAAAAAGGAAAGGAAATAAAACGATGTTTGACAAATTAGAAGATATTTTAGCACGATATGAATCTGTATTGGAACAGTTAAGTGATCCGGATGTGCTAAACGATCAGGAAAAATATACGAGTTTAATGAAGGAACAGAGTGAACTTGCTCCGCTTGCAGACAAATACAAAGAGTATCTTGCTGCGAAGCAGGCGATTGAGGACAGTCTGGTCATGTTAGATGAGGAAAAGGATGAAGAGATGCGTGAGTTGGCAAAAGAAGAACTTGCCGATTCGAAAGCTGCGGTTGAACGCATTGAAAATGAGTTGAGAATCCTTCTTCTTCCCAAAGATCCGAACGATGATAAGAATGTAATTGTTGAATTGCGTGCCGGTGCCGGTGGAGATGAATCCGCACTGTTTGCGGCAGAGATTTTCCGCATGTATCAAAAGTACGCGGACAGCAGACATTGGAAAACGGAACTGATCAGTTTGAATGAGAACGGGATCGGTGGATTTAAGGAATGTTCCTTTATGATCAACGGAAAAGGAGCATTCTCCAGATTAAAATATGAGAGCGGGGTACACCGTGTCCAGCGTGTACCGGAAACAGAATCCGGTGGACGTATCCATACTTCGACCATGACCGTTGCCATCATGCCGGAAGCGGAGGAAGTGGATTTTGAACTGGATTTGAATGATTGTAAATTTGATGTGTTCCGTGCATCCGGAAACGGTGGGCAGTGTGTCAATACAACGGACTCAGCCGTTCGTCTGACCCATATTCCGACCGGTATTGTTATCTCCTGTCAGGACGAGAAGAGCCAGCTGAGAAATAAAGAGAAAGCACTTACGGTACTTCGTGCCAAATTATATGACATGGAGCTGCAGAAAGCTCACGATGCGGAGGCGGAACTGCGTAAGAGTCAGGTGGGAACCGGTGACCGTTCAAGATTCGCACCTACAACTTCCCGCAGGGACGTGTGACCGATCATCGGATCAAACTCACGTTACATCGATTGGATCAGATTATGGACGGAGATCTCGACGAGATCATCGATAGTTTGATCGCCGCAGATCAGGCCGCCAAACTGGCAAAGATGAATGAGGAATCAACCATCGGATAACATCACTATATGGCACAACATCAATACATGACACAACATCAATGCATGACATGAAATCGAGGTGAAGAAAGATGAGCACTTGGGAAAAGAATATCAGAAAAGTAGTTCCCTACACACCGGGAGAACAACCAAACGAAAAGAATATGATCAAGTTAAATACAAATGAGAATCCATATCCGCCTTCTCCAAAGGTTCTTGCAGCGAAGGAAGATCTGGAACAGTTACGTCTCTATCCGGATCCTGTCGCAAAGGATCTGGTACATGCACTTGCAGATTATCATGGTCTTTCGGATGATCAGATCTTTGTGGGAGTGGGCTCGGACGATGTGCTTGCAATGAGTTTTTTGACATTTTTCAATTCCGATAAACCAATCTTTTTCCCGGACATTACATACAGTTTCTATGACGTATGGGCCGATCTTTTCCGCATTCCGTATGAGACCAAAGCATTAAATGACGCATTTGAGATTGAGGCAGAAGATTATTATCCGGAAAACGGTGGTGTCATTTTCCCGAATCCCAATGCACCGACCGGTCTTTTGGCGGACTTGGGTTTTGTGAGAGATGTTTTGGATCACAACCGGGATGTAATTGTGATCGTGGATGAAGCATATATTGATTTTGGTGGCGAATCCGCAATTTCTCTGCTTCCCGGGTATGAGAATCTGATCGTGGTCCGCACGTTTTCCAAATCACGAAGTCTTGCGGGGCTTCGAATCGGATATGCGATGGGCAATCCGAAGTTGATCAAGGCATTAAATGACGTAAAATATAGTTATAATTCCTACACGATGAATTATCCGTCCATCGTTCTCGGTGTGGAGAGTATTCGGGATGACGCCTATTTTAAAGAGACGGTTTCTAAAATCATTGCAACGCGGGAATGGTTTGAAAAAGAACTGACAAGATTAGGGTTTACCTATCCGAAGTCTTATTCCAATTTTGTGTTTGCAAGCCACAAATCGGTTCCGGCAAGAGAGATTTTTGAGGAAGCAAAGAAAAAGCATATCTATGTTCGCTACTTTGACAAACCTCGTATTAATCAATATCTTCGCATCACAATCGGAACCGATGAAGAAATGAAAGCAGTTGTTTCATTTCTGGAAGAAATTCTATAAAGGATTTCTGTTTTAAAAAAGACTTGACGAATGAAGCGTAATTCGATATGATAACATCACAGTCGAATTACGCTTATCTTATTTATCGCAGTGCAATCGCATGTATTTTCTCATTTTGAATTTATCGTATGCAATCATTTTGATTTGTATCGGATTACGTTTTATTTTCTTTTCCAAATATAAGGAGAAGATAAGATGAATTACGAAGAATTTTTGGATTATATCAAAGAAAATATATTAGAGTATTATTTAACGCAAAAAGAACAGACAGAGTCGGAAGAAAGCGATACCGTTTCCTCAAAGGAATCACAATCCGGAGATAAAACACAAAGCATATCACCGGAACAGGAACTGTATGATGTGGAGCTGCATCAGGTCATCAAAAATAACGGTATTGTCTTAGACAGTATTACTATTTTAAGAAAAGGAGAACAGATCAGTCCCAACATCTATTTAAACACATATTACGACAGTTACAAGATGGGGAAACCAATTTCTGCCATTATGGAGGAAATCCTCAGACAATATCAGAATGGAAAAGCAGAAACAAACCTGACGATTGATGATATTACCGACTTTGCAACCGTCAAGGATAAGATCATTTTACGACTCGTCAACTACGAAAAAAACAAGGAACAGTTAAAGAATTGTCCGTATAAGCGATATCTGGATCTGGCGATCACATTCCGATATATTGCGAATAAAGACACAATGGGAATTGCAAGTTCTCTTATATCGAATCATGAGTTTTCATGTTGGAATATCGATATTGATGAACTTTATCCGATCGCATTGTTTAATACGATGCGGGAATTCCCGTGGCAGATGGAGTCACTTGTACGTATCATTGCCAATTGTTTAAAAACCAAAGCATCTGAAAGCTTATCCGGAGAATTGCTTGCTGAGATCGAGCGCATGGAGGAACAGGAACACGGTGTCAATATGTTTGTTCTGACCAATGATATGGGTGTCAACGGAGCAACCTGCATTCTTTATGACAATGTGATCCGCAATTTTGCAAGGGTACAGGACAGCAATCTGTTTTTATTGCCATCCAGTGTTCACGAGATCATGATCGTGCCGGAAGATGAAGATATGGAGCCGGAATTCCTTGCAGAACTGGTTGTAGATGCAAACCGGAGTACGGTAGGCTATATCGATCTTTTATCGGATCATATCTACTATTATGACAGAGAGAAGGATACCATTTATATCTACGGTCAGAATTGATCGGACGACGTCTATTCATTTTCGTTCAAAGCAGACTCTGCATTATCAGGAATATAGAAACCGTCTTTTTACATATAATGAATCAGATGAACGGAACTTTTGTCGGATGGATCTGATATGGTTTTCGCAATCACCTAATGAATGAATATATAAAAGGAGAGTCTGCATTTGAATGAAATGTATTCCGAGGTAAGAGAACATTTACGACGACAGCATGCGATGAATACACAGGAAATTCGCGGAAAATCTATAGACAATTCCCGAATTAACAGGTATTATGGAAATGATGATATTTCAGAAGATGCAAAACAGAATAAATCATCCGGGTTCTTTTCTCTCAAAACAAAGCTTTTTCTTTTTTTATGCTGTTTTTCCTTGTTTGCCTGCTATCTTTATGGCGGACAGGATGTAAAGAAAGGGGCAACGATGATGATGAATGATATCCATGCACAGATCACAAGGCTGGAAGGGGAACAGCCCGCTGTGAAACAGGCAATGGACTACTTAAAAAATGCTTATCACGAAGTGAAAAATATCACAAATACACAAACGGATCGCGATGAGCAGTAGAAGGAGATACTATGACAAAGTTAGCACTTTCAGATGAGATTCTGATGGGAATTGAAAAACCTGCAAGATATATCGGCAATGAGGTGAATATGGTCAGAAAAGACCCGGACACAGTGGATATCCGGTTTTGTATGTGCTTTCCGGACGTATATGAGATCGGAATGAGTCATCTGGGAATCCAGATTCTCTATGATATGATCAACAAACGGGAAGATGCATATTGTGAACGGGTTTATTCACCGTGGCCGGATCTGGATCGAATTATGAGAGAACAGGAAAT
>CAJOMI010000030.1 GCA_905235545.1 uncultured Lachnospiraceae bacterium
GTGCTTCAGTTTCTAATTAACTCGACTAATAACTTGCCTGCTTTCTCGAATAGCGCAGGTCAAAAAGCCTCGACATAGCCCGCTATGCCTACGTTTTTTTACCTACACTCTCGAAAAAGCATTCTGCGTTATAGTCGAATTAATTAAAAACCTCAGCACTAGCGATATGGGAGGCTCAAATAGACGTTACATTTTGCATACGCCCGGTTAAAAAAAGAAAGTGAGGATTACACATGGAAACATTAGAATGTATCAAGACAAGACGAAGCATCCGCAAATTCAAGGAGGAAAAGGTAAGCCATGACACCATTGACTCCATTATCGCAGCAGCATCCATGGCTCCATCCTGGAAGAATACCCAGATCAGCCGCTACCATATTGTGGAGAGCAAAGAGTTATTAAATGACATTGCCGAGAATGGCACATTGGGATTTGAGCACAACAAGGGAATCATTCAGGGTGCCTCCCAGCTTGTGGTCGTCAGCATGATCGAAAAGCGATGCGGTTATGAGAAAGACGGAAGTTTCACCACCTCGAAAGGAGACCGTTGGGAAATGTTCGATGCCGGCATTGCCACCCAGACGTTCTGCCTTGCAGCTCACGAGCTCGGTGTCGGATCGGTCATCATGGGTATCTTTGACGAAGACAAAGTGGCTGAGGCCATCCAGCTTCCGGAGGGACAGAAGGTCGCAGCCCTGATCGCAATCGGTTATCCGGATCAGGAGTGCAGTGCCCCGCCGAGAAAGACCGTAGACGAACTCAGAAACTATCTGTAAAGCTATTCCTTCATTTTCCGAAGCTCCGAATACGCCAAAGGAATTGAAATTAAAAATGTCAATATGTCTGCGCAGGTCTGGGTGATCTCCACCCCTGTCAGTCCAAAGAGCCGGGGCAGGATCAGGATCAACGGCAGAAAGAAAATTCCATTTCTTGCCGATGCGGTGATCGTCGCCTTCAATCCCTTGCCCATCGACTGCAGCATCATATTGGAAATTGTGATGGTTGCAAAAAGCGGCAAAACTGCCGTCTGACACCGAAGCGCCACCCGGCCCACGGCAATTACATCCGGATCATGGCGAAAGAGGGATACGATCTCAGGCGCGAACCCAAAGCACAATGCCGCCAGTACAGTGAGCGCTATCGTTCCATATTTCACGCAGAAGAAAAAGCCTTCCCGTACGCGTTCCTTTTTACCGGCTCCGTAGTTAAACGAGCATACCGGCTGATATCCCTGTCCGAATCCGATCATGGCAGATGCCATAAGCATTGTCACCCTCGTCACGATGGACATACCGGCTATAGCCGCATCTCCGCCAAACTCACGGGCTGCACGATTTAAAAAGATGGTTGCGATCGCCCCAAGTCCCTGACGGAACAAAGACGGAATACCTCCGTTTACGATCTCAAACAAATAGTGACCGTTGATGTGTACATTTTTGATATGCAGCCGGATATTTTCCCCTTTGCCGGAACCGATCATCAGCACGATAAAACTGACGATCTGCCCGCACACCGTGGCAATGGCTGCACCGGATACCCCCATATGAAAAACCAGGATCAGCAGCGGATCCAGCACGATATTGATCGCTGCCCCGCACATCAGACCGATCATGGCAAACATGGCACTGCCCTGAAACCGAAGCTGGTTATTGACCACAAATTGTCCGATCATGAACGGTGCTCCCAACAAAATGATCCGCATGTAATTCTGTGTATCTTCCAATGTTGTCTCGGAAGCGCCGATCAATTCGGAAAGAGGCTCAACATATATGATTCCGATCACCGCAATCAGAATACCAATGATCAATGCCAGCGCAAAACCGGTGGCCGCCATTTCGTTTGCTTCTTTCTTGTTACCTGCCCCCAACATACGGGACAGATAATTCCCTGATCCGTGTCCGCAGAAAAATCCCAATGCCTGAATGATCGACATCACGGAAAACACGAGTCCCACCGCCGCAGTGGCCTGCGTGGATATTCTTCCCACAAAATAAGTGTCCGCCGTATTGTAAATCCCCGTCACCAGCATACTGATGATCGTAGGGATTGCCAGTGTTTTGATCAGCTTCGGAATCGGCGTCTCCGTCATATATTCATATCGATTCTGTGTTTCCTTAGATTTCAATTCTTTTTCCTTCTTTCCTTATAAGTGGGAACAGAAACCATCCCCATATTGTTAAATGAATCAAAGACCAATCATATCACT
This sequence comes from uncultured Lachnospiraceae bacterium, assembly GCA_905235545.1. Taxonomy (GTDB): domain Bacteria; phylum Bacillota; class Clostridia; order Lachnospirales; family Lachnospiraceae; genus CAG-590. The sequence continues at coordinate 2,207 of CAJOMI010000030.1, forward strand.
ACGATTGGTCTTTCCTGTCAGTTTCCTATCATTCACCCGATTCCGGTATAGCATTTTCTCCATTTGTTCCATCATTTGTCTATATGAATCAGGTGCTTGTCTATTCGACTCTATCTTGCGTATTAGTTTGCATACTTCCTCTGCATCGAACTCAAACTTATGAAAGTTCTTTTGTCCTGATCCGGTTGTAGATTCCCTCTGCATCGAGTTCAAACTTGTGAATCAATTCCAGTGCCGGACCGGACTCACCAAACCGGTCTCTGATCCCGATCTTATAAACCGGAACCGGTGCATGTTCACAGACAACATCACAGACTGCAGAACCGAGTCCTCCGATGATGGAATGTTCTTCCACGGTATAGATCTTCTTCGTCTCTTGGGCTGCCTTGATGATGATCTCCTCATCGATCGGCTTGATGGTGTGGATATTGATCACTCTCGCATCGATACCGTCTGCAGCGAGTTTCTCCGCTGCCTCCAACGCATACCCGACTTCCAAGCCGGTTGCCACGATCGTGATATCCTTGCCCTCTCTTAACGTAACACCTTTGCCGAGTTCAAATTTATAATCTTCTCTGTCATTGATCACCGGAACTGCCAGTCGTCCGAAACGCATATATACCGGACCTTTGTGCTCATACGCCGCCCGGACAGCTGCTCTCGCTTCCACGTCATCGGAAGGATTGATAATGACCATGCCCGGAATCGTGCGCATCAAAGCAATATCTTCGTTGCACTGATGTGTCGCTCCGTCCTCGCCGACCGAGATTCCCGCATGCGTTGCGCCAATCTTCACATTGAGCTTCGGATATCCGATGGTATTGCGCACCTGCTCAAATGCACGTCCTGCCGCAAACATGGCAAAACTGGAAGCAAACGGAACCTTACCGGTCAGGGAAAGTCCTGCCGCGATTCCCATCATATTGGACTCTGCGATACCACAGTCAATATGACGCTCCGGAAATGCTTTCTTAAAAATACCTGTCTTGGTAGCCGCTGCCAGATCTGCATCCAAAACAATCAGATCTTCATGCTCAGCTCCAAGCTCAGCCAATGCATTACCATAACTCTCACGAGTTGCTATTTTCTTTATTTCTGACATAACGCTTCACCTACTTTCTCCAAGTCTGCCATTGCCACCGCATACTGCTCATCGTTCGGCGCTGTGCCATGCCATGAAACCTGATTCTCCATAAAGGATACTCCCTTGCCCTTTGTCGTCTTTGCAATAATGGCAGTCGGCACACCCTTTGTCTCTCTCGCCTCTTTAAATGCCGCGTCAATTGCGTCAAAGTCGTGTCCGTCAATTGTGATCACGTGGAAATTGAATGCCTCAAACTTATCCGCGATCGGATATGGTGAACATACATCCGCTACACTGCCATCAATCTGTAAATCATTATTATCTATAATCACTACTAAGTTGTCCAATTGTCTATGTCCCGCAAACATAGCAGCTTCCCATACCTGACCTTCTTCGATCTCACCGTCACCGAGCAGTGTATATACCCGGTAATCATCGCCGGAAAGTTTTGCGGAAAGCGCCATACCGACTGCCACTGAGATTCCCTGTCCCAGAGAACCGGCCGACATGTCAACGCCGGGCGTTCCCTTCATGTCCGGATGTCCCTGCAGCATCTCTCCTGTCTTGCGAAGGTTCAGCAATTCCTCCTCCGGAAAATAACCCTTCTGTGCCAGTACACCATAAAGTGCCGGTGCAACGTGTCCTTTCGAGAGTACAAAACGATCCCGATCTGCCTTTTCCGGATTCTTCGGATCAATGTTCATCTCCTCGAAATACAAATAGGTTACAATGTCTGCAGCAGACAAAGAGCCACCCGGATGACCGCTCTTTGCAGCATGTAAAGAAGACACAATGTGTTTTCTCAACTGGTTTGCGCTTTTTTGAAGCTCTAACTTGTTCATGATCAATCTCCTAACTGTTATCCCGGTACAGTTTCCCATACCTTACTAACTGTTTTCTATGAAACCGCTTATCATCAATGCCCTGTTCCATATCGAATTCACAATTCAATTACTATTTTATAGACAAATGGAAAAAAAGCAAGCCTTTTTTGAAGATTGGTCATATATCAACAGAATTATTTATTTTTACATCTACTGTTTTCATTTCTCGGATTATCTGTTATAATGCCTAGTATGAGAGAATATATTAAAATCCACCAAAACAAATTGAATATTTCATTTACAGGTTGGAAATGCAAACAACGGCATGGAATGTTTATTTTTTCTCTCGCGATCATCCTCTTGCTTGCAGTGACTTTCCCATGCAGAGCATTCGCTCAGGAAAAAATTGAAAGTCCTTCCGCACAGCCGCTTCGTATCCTCTGCATCAGTTCGTTCAACTACTCATTCCCCACTGTTCCGGATCAATTAAATGGTCTGGCCGATGGACTGGACACCCTTTTTGTGGATATCGACTATGAGTTTATGGACGCCAAAAATTATTACAAAGCTGCAGACTTTGCGGCATTTCACGACTATCTGGTCTACAAGATCAATCAGTCCAAACCATTTGATCTGATCGTACTGTGCGATGATACGGCATTACATTTTTGCATGAATTATTATGACGAGATGTTTTCCGAAGTTCCGATCGTATTTATGGGCGTAAACAACTTAGCAGATGCCGCTACATTTGCTACCCGTGATAACGTGACCGGCATTACGGAAACCCTGGATTTTGAATCCAATCTGGAGTTGATTCAAACATTGTTTCCGGATCGCACACACATCTCCATCGTCATAGACAGTACCAGTACTGCACAGGGAGAATACTCTGAATTTCAGAATTATCTTGAGAACCGGGAGTCGGATGACAATCTGAATTTTACCGTAATCAATGCTTCCAATTACTCCGCAGACGGCTTTGCACGAGCACTGCAACAAGCCAATCAACGTGACAGCCTGATTATCGATCTGGACTATATGGAAGATGGCGAAGGTAACGTATATACCTTAAAGACCGGTACGATCATGATCACGAATAATGCACCCGACGTACCAATCTGGCGAATAACCCTTTCTGATATGGGAATGGGTGTTTTCGGTGGTATTTCCTATTCCTATTATGATGCCGGTGTCCGCGCGGGAGAGATTGCGGTCCAGATTCTGACGGGAGCCGCACCGAGCGCTATCCCCATCGAAGAAAACGGAATATATCAGGCCTATTTTGATCAGGCGCAAATGGACAAATATATGATTCAATCCTCTCAGTTACCGTTAGATTCCGTCATTCTCAATCCACATCAATCTGTTTTTAACTTTTACAAAGAGAATATGGTGATGATGAATCTGATCTTACTGATCATTGCATTGATGATCATTATAATCATCATTTTGAGCAGGCAAAACCAACAGCGCGGCAAGATCATTCAACAGGACTACCTGACACAGATGCCAAACCGCTTGTTCATTATCCGACGGTTTTCTTCTCTTATTGAGTCCGGCAATCCATTTGGTCTTATCATGCTGGATATTGACCACTTCAAAAAAATAAATGATACATGGGGTCATCTAATAGGAGATGAACTTCTGATCGGCGTAGCCGAACGTCTCAAATCTTTTCCAAAAAAGGAAGCAATCTTTGCAAGAATTGGCGGTGATGAATTCATGGGATTGGTTTTCAATGCCGACCGTGAAAAAGTCGATGCCATCTGTAACGAATTGCTCACAAAAATGAAAGATGACTTCCCTACATCCGCAGGAAATATTCACATCACAGTATCTGTGGGTGCCGCGATTTACCCGACGGATACCACAAAGGCAGAACACCTTCAAAACTACGCAGACGCTGCTCTTTACGAGACGAAGAAAAACGGACGTGACGGCTATTTCCTCTTTGAATCGTCTATGATCAATAATATTGAAAAACACAATCTGCAAAAGAATCAGAAAGAGCCATAGGATACGCGGAACATGTCCTCCTATGGCTCAACTTTTATCCGTTTTTCTGAATGATCACTGCACCGGATGTAGATATCCTTGCTCATCTTGTGTGTAATACCCTTTATCCACAAGCTCTTCTTTCATGTTCTCGGCGGTAATCACAATCGGATCCAAAAGATACGATGCCACCACCTTTTCTCCCGTGTCATAACTTGAAGTATCATAATTACATGAAAAATCCCATCCGCTGTTTTGAATAAGCTCTTCCCCCGGCGTTTCTCCATTGAGAATCGCTTTCCCCAATGCAAGTGCCACAACACTCTCATTGGAAAGTGCCTTATAAACCGTCATACTCTGTTTACCGTCCACGATATTCTTCATATTCGGTTCATCTGCATCCTGACCGGTTATAATTATGTTATTCTTCCCTTTATAATCCACCTCAATCGCCTCTTCTGCTCCCAGAGCAGTAGCGTCGTTCGAGCAACATACCGCCGTCAATTCGTTCACATCTCCATAGTAGGAATTGAGGATATCCTCAAACCGCTCTTTTGCGAGATCTTTTGACCAGGAAGATGTTGCCACCTGGAAAAACTTTGTCTGCCCGCTCAGAACATTCAACACTCCGGATTCAATGTACGGTGAAAGTACATCATATGCCCCACCGTAGAAAAACTGAGCGTTATTGTCTGCCGGATCACCTCCGACGAACTCGAGGTTATATGTCTTATCTCCTGCATTATCCAGATCCAAAGCATCCCGGATAAATTCTCCCTGTAAGGTTCCGACTTTATAATTGTCAAATGAGATATAGTAATCGATGTATGGAGACTGTAAGATCAGGCGGTCATAACTGATAACCGGAATATTGGCCGCTGCCGCATCTTCCAACACACCGGTCAGCGAAGTCGCATCAATCGGTGTAATGATAAGCAGATCCACTCCATCTTTGATCATATCCTCGATTCCGTTGATCTGTTCATCGATCAGATCATTTCCATAGGAGACAAGCACCTCATATCCTTCCATCTCAAACTGACTTTTGAGGAAATGACCATCCCGATTCCATCGTTCCAGTTTCTGGGACGGCATGGATATTCCAACCACAGTCCGACCGTCATTCGAATGCGTATCTTGAATTTCCGGTTTCTTTTCACTCTCGGAGGTATCCACCATCTCTGTAGTTTCGGTACTCCCCGTATTACCGGAGCAGGCTGTAAGAGAAAACAACATTGCAAAAATAAGTATTCCTTTAACCCTTCTACGTTTCATAATACATTCACCTCATTCCGTAGCGCTTTATCATTCCCCACCTATGCTTCGCTTTGAGGAGAGAATTACTCCGACTGAGTTAAAAATCCACATCGATTCCCACTCGATTACTCTCTTTTCCATTGATTCTCCCCTGATAGGTACAATTGACAATTCGAATATTTTCCTCTTTTGCCATAGTCTCCGTGTTCAATAATGACTTAATGGACACGAATATACCGGAATAGGACATATTCAATTTCACATCATCGTTATATCCTCCAAAAGCAAGTGTTTCCTTCCCGGTGGCTGATATATGTAGCGATGCATTCTCTATACTAAAGTCTGAAGATCCGATCAGTGAACCGATACACGTTGATTTCTGGGCATTCTGACAGATATTTATATTTGCATCATGAATATCCACTGTTACATGTTTACCATGCATAGAACCAATTGCAACAACTTCACTTCCTCCCACATTATAGGTGATCGTTGTATTCCATATTCGAATATCCATACTCCCGTCAACAGAGCCAAATCCTATCCCACTGGCAAGCATCATATCCATCTCTATATTGCAATCATGAAACATCAACAGCCCTTCTCCGGCATAGGAACCAATGCCCACATACATCTCACCATTGGCATGAAACACATATTTCCCCCGGTTAACAGCAATAGCACCCCCCAATCCGGAGCCTATGAGAATTCCCTTTTGTCCGTTTGCCTCAATATTGATTTCCCCATCCTGATTAAATATAAGTGTGCCGTGTTTGGAAGAAAAATCATTCCCGATTCCATAATGTTCCGTCGAACTCAATTTTATATTAAGATTGCCGTCTCCCTCAACTGTAAGACTGGAATTCTCCGGCACCTGAATGCCCCCGCCTTGCAGCATATTATCTCCCTTTAGTTTCAAGACCACATCACACGCATCGTCCAATTCAATGCATGGACGTCGTTTCACATTGGAAAAATAGACATCTTCAAGTGTGATCGTACCGGAATATCCACTTTGAACTTCTATATGAATATCGGTTTCCAGACCCGGTATTCCGGAAAATGTTATATCCTTATACCGCATTCCCTCCTGTCCGACAACAACATTCGTGTATCCTCCTTTCACAAGACCGTTTAACGAAATCCGGGCTGTCTCTCCTGCCACATACAGATTCTTCATCATCCCATCCTGACGCTCCCGCTGGAAATGTTTTATCTCACTTTTCACCTTACCGTCAATCGATGATATGATCTCAGCAGACGGTCTTCCTGTGTAAAATCCCTGTATCAGATCCACTCCCAGCCTGATCACGGTTCGCAATTCCTCTATCGTTTCTACCCCTTCTGCCAGAGCCAGAATATTGTTATCATGACAGAACTCTACGATTTCTCTCACAAAATGCTGTTTCTTTGGATTCTCATGAATATCACTCAATAAAATCCGGTCAATCTTTACATAATTCGGCATATACCGAAGTAAATTGCTCACATTCGAATACCCGGTTCCATAATCATCTACCGCAAGTTCAACATTCAAACGACTATAAACCGCTTTCATCTCCCGAAGTACATCATCCTCAATCTCCGTCTGCTCCGTAAGCTCGATTACCACAGTACCCAGATTATTATGTATCATATCCTCAATTCGAACAAAATCCCTGTTATCCATCTTGATTCCCGGAATACTGTTTACAAATACCAGTTTGTCTTGAAACGCTTCCCGATTTCGTTCTACAATACCTAACACGTTCAAAAAAGTGGCACTTTCCACATCTGCAAGACGATCCAGCAAATTGGCATACTTAACAATGTTAATCGGAGAAATATCCTTTGGGGGAACGGAACGCATCAACGCCTCATACGCATATATCTCTCCATCTTTTGCACGGATGATCGGTTGGAAATAGTAGGTCAATTGATTCCCATCCAGAATCTTCTCCACTTCATCCAATTCCCGACGCTCCTCCATACTGAGTCCTGCCATCGTTGTCGCTGCACTACCCTTATACCAGGCAAATTTATCCATATGTTCCCAACTGGTATCATTGTTTTGCAAAGCGTTGATTGTTTCTATCCGACGCACACTCTCTAATCCCCAGCAAACGGTACTGATCCAAAGTCGATAAAATGTATCATAACTCTGGGCCTTGGCGCCATAACTTAAAACCGCATATCCAAAACATTGTGATTCAAAGAAAACCGGTGTAAAGAAAAAGCCTGCCGGTTTCTCCCTCTCTTCGTTCAGAACAGGCAACAGTTCGGATGTCTGAAATGTATCCGTATAACTGATGCGGCTATTTATCTCATTTCCCCTGTCATATCGAATAACATATAGCATCTTTTCCGTGTATTTGGTTCCCGGATTTCCCTCCTTCAGATGCTGTCCGAGATTCTCCCAATATTGCGTAAGACACAAATGAAAGCTGTCAATATCACCCAGCATATATAAATTGGAATATACCGTCTGTATGTATTCTTTGAAGCTTTTCTTCGCCAGAATCTCCTCCGGCAGTGACTTTTCGGCCGAGAAAAAGCCATTCTTCATATACTCCGTCATGTGATCAGCTGCCACCGGCCTCTGTTCCTGAACCGTCTGTGTCCCACAACCGCAACTATCCCCAAGAACTAAATCGGACGGTATATTCACAAGTTCCGTCTCTTCTCCTGCCAATTGTGCCATCAGATACTTTGCCGTAGTACTGCCACATTCTCTGGCCGGAACTGTCTCATATGTGATCGTTTCGGAACATTTGTGTGTTCCTGAGGACATGTCCACTCCCACAACCGAAATATCCTCCGGTATCCGAATTCCTTCTTCCTTCAGTGTGTCGTACATCCCATAGGTCATATCATCACTGAGACATATGATTGCCTGAGGCAAATCCTCGCGATGTTCGACAAGCTGCTTTGCACATAATTTCCCACTTTGATATTTAAAATCGCCATAGAAAATACGATCTTCCCGTACCTTCAATCCGTGCTGTTCCATAGCATTCCGATATGCCTGTAATCGTATCTTTACACGATAGTTCCATTTCTTCCCGGTGAGAAATGCTATATCCTTATAGCCATGGACTTCAATCAGATGCGAAACCATCTCCTTCACAGAGTGATAACCGTCTACCCAAATCGTTGAAAAAAATCTGCTCTCACCCTCAACCGCAATCACCGGTCCCTTAAACTTTCTGTGAATGACCTCATCCAGTCTTTCAACAACCCCCGCTGCCCGAATGGTATCCATCATAAGAACAACCGCTTCAAACATCTCATAATGAATCAGATTAAAAATATTGGTTTCCCCTGTTTCCCGATCTTTTTCTTCCTGATTCTTTCTATACATAGAGAATACACATACATCATAATCATTCTGAAATGCCTGATCAAAAAAACCCTCTATAAACTGCTTCTGATAATGTTCGTCTGTCTGACCGACTAGAATAGCCATTCTTTTTCTCATTCAATCCCCCATTTCCCTCATCTTGCCAAATCCCATATTCTTTATGTGAATTTTTCGCTATTTTGCAATGTGTAGCTTTCAATATTTATATATATTATACAAAAAAATTCCACAAAACACAACAAAAATTCAACAATTAATAATGAGAACCGCATTAGGAAATGGAAACCTTCTACAAATTTCACATAGCCTCTAATAGTCCCCAGAACCCGTCTTTCTCATAGATTTCCTTGTAATACTCCACCTCACTTTTGATGATCTCATCAATCACCTGCATACCGAGTAATTCCACAGGCGCCTGATCATCCGTCATAAGATAATCACCCTTTTCGTATGCGGAAAGATGCGAAGATACATTATCCATCATAGCGGATAACTTCTCATTCTCTTCCTTTGCCATATTGTCCTTCATAACATCTAAAACATCAGCATTTTGGGCAGCAAACAACTCCCGATTGGTATTCCCGGCGACATCCACCGTATACACCTCGTGAAACACACTTGCTATCGTATCAGACAGATACTGATTGATATTTCCTTCCTGCTGTCCTCTCATGTTCATATTGACCACCATGACTCCATCCTCGTTTAAATGGTCCCTGACAAGCGTAAAGAATTCAACGGAAGACATCTGAAACGGAATCGTGATATCCTGATAGGCATCCACCATGATCACATCATAGGTCCGGTCCACCGCATTTAAATAAGCCCGTCCATCATAGGTCGTCACCGGCACATCCTCCGGAAGTTCAAAATATTTTACTGCCAGATCCGTAATCTTGTCGTCAATCTCCACACCTTCGATCGAAAGATTGTCAAAATACCGTTTACACTGTGTGGCGTAGGTTCCCGTACCCATGCCAAGGATCAGCACATCCAAATGATCCTTTTCCTTCACTCCGGCCATATAAGGTGCCACCATGGCATAATCATAATACATACCGGTCAGCCC
>CAJOMI010000031.1 GCA_905235545.1 uncultured Lachnospiraceae bacterium
TCACCAGTTGAAGGACTGCCCAGATAATTGCAAAAGGTGCCGCTATCGGAAATTTAATTTGCTGTTCTGTTTCGTTTTTTATCTCATCCATTGAAATTCCTCCCATATTCCCCAAAATTGCATTTGCTTTTTTAGAACAGTTATATCTTACTAAATCCGACAAAAATCCGCCCCACACAAAAGTATAGTCTTTTGCGTGAGGCGGAATATTTTTTTATATATTTAGTATTTGGGCAGAATCAGCCTCTTTTCCACCACCTCGGCAACGAGCTGGATCGTACTGCGAAAGCCTGTTTTCTGTAAAATGTTCTTCACATGGTATTTCACCGTGTTTTGAGACACACAAAGTGTTTCTGCTATTTCCTCGTAACGGTTTCCGGCAATGAGAGCGCGGATCACATCCAGCTCCCGCTCGGTAAATTCGTCGCTTCTCGCAAGACCGATCATAATGGTCGGGCTGCTATCCGGCCATACAAATTCGCCCTTCATCGTCCGGCCGCAGATGTCTACGAGAGAAATATCGCCCTGCTCCTTGTACCAAAAACTATCACAGCCGCTGTCTTTTGCTTTCCGGATAAAAGAGTGTTCCGGCATTGAGGTCATAATTATGATCTTCACTTCGGGGTAGTTCTTTTTTATCTTCGCTGCGGCCTCTAAACCCGATTCATCGTCCGCCGTGCAGATATCCATCAAAATCAGGTCAACCTTATTGCACATACAGGCAATTTCAGCATTTGCCGCGTTTTCGATGGAAGCGATCAACATGTAATCCGGGGTGTTTGAAAGTATTCTTTCAAATGCTTCTCTGGATACTCTGGAATCCTCCACAATCAGTACATTTACCATAGTTTACTCCTTTGGGATCGTCAGAACGAGCGTGACTGTTCTGTCATAGCGGTAGTCCAATGTGGCTCCGTCCCGTTCCAATCTCTTTCTTAAACTTCCGAGGCCGCCGCTCTCCTGAATCGGCAAACTGACCGCACGGCCATCGCTTCGTATCTCTACATAGTACCGGCTTTTATTGTCGGAAATAGCAATCGTCAGTTTATCTGCTCCGGCGTGTTTCACCGCATTCGTAAGTGCTTCTCTGATGGCGGCATATAGAAGCAACAGTGCCTTCTGCTCCGCAGGCTGATTTCCCAGAAACTCCACACGGCAACCGATCAGTTCCGCTACCTGCAGCAATTCTTTCTGCGGTGAACTTTCTCTCGTATCGAAGGAGTCCACAGCATTCTCCATATCCGTGATCACATTCTCCCACTCCGTGAACAGATCGAAGCGGCTCTGTTCGGCATCCGTCTCCGTCAGGGCGTTTTTCGTCATGATCAGAATCCGCCCGAAAGCGTCATGTATCCGCATCTTGGCGTTTAACAGTTCCTGATCCTGATTATTCTGGACGATATTTTGTAACAGATCCCGTTGTCTTTCATGCAGTCTCAATACCCTGAGGTTATTTTCCGCAAGCCTGCTTTGGTATTCATACAGTTCCGTAATATCCGATGCCTCATACTGTATGACGGGGACTTCTTCTATCTGCAGACAGTTTTTCCGGAATTGCCAGACCGTACCGTCTGGCAGTCTGCACAGGATAGAATCCGTCTCATAAGATTGGGGAATCGCCCGGGGCTCCAGTTCCTGCCACATTGCTGTCGCGTTCGTAACGGTATGCCCTGTCAGTACATAGCACACTTCGTTGATCGTTTTGTTCGCCAGAATCGGTCGTCCATCCGCCGCCGCAAAACAAACACCATCCGGGTAAGTATCGATTGCATTTCGAATCATTCTCGAAGTGTGGTATTGTTCTTTAAATTTTTTTAGCATATCACACACCACCTTCCAACAGAATGACCGTATATCCGTCCGGAATATCACGGAAGGTAACAGCGTATTCTCCCTTGGGTGCTGACGGTATTCTTCCTGCCGGCACACTTTTCGCACCTCCCGTCACCGAGAACTGCACCTGTCCCGGTCCGGCGGTAATTGTGAACTCCGCAATATCAAAACGCTCGTACTCTAAAAGATACTCCAACGTGTCGAAAAGGTAGATAGAAAAGCCGGTGGAGAAGTTCCCGACCGGCCTCCATTCAATCTCAGCATGCATACCCAACAGGTTCATTGCAGACTTCATGTCTTCCAGGCTGAGCATCAGATCATCTCCGTGAATTTCTCCGGTTTCTTTCTGGATCAGCCGCAGATTGCATCGGCGCTTCACATAAGTGCCAAGTAAGACCAACTCCCTCAGCCGCTTATCAACCTGATCTTTGAGCCCTCGTTTCTTTGTGATCTCTTTCATCAGATTGAGTTGCCCCTGCACCTCTTTTGTCAGTTCGTCATAGAGTTGGTTCTTGGAGAGCAGTCTCGCCTCCTGATTCTTTGTTTTGATCTCCTTATCCAACAACGTACCTTCCTGTGCCAGCGTTTCGGCACTTTGATTCAGTTCGTCAATCGTGCGTTGCAAGCCGGAGATATTCTTATTCCATAAAAACACACCGTCCGAAAACCGATGGGCGTGAAGTTCTATGCCCGGTTCCGTCACTATGTATGCTTTATCCTCAAGTTCCTGCAGCTGACTGATGGAGACACCTGACGCCGTATGGGAGAAAAGTCTGCTGCCATCATCGCCCACGATCTGCATACCGACTGTCGCATTCTCGAATATCGCGCGGTATTGCGTATTGACGGGAACCAGTCCGATGTAGATATAAATCTCCCATGTCAGTGCCTCGATATAATATATTCTGGCGTAGAGTTCAATGACCTCTTTGCCCTCAAGAGAGGGAAACAGCTGTAAGGAATATGCAAAATAGTCAAAAGAAAAAACAAGGAGCAAAAGTGGTTCGATCAGAGCAATCAGACACTTTAACAACTTTCCCTGATTTGCATAGCGATTTCTCTTATAGATCAGCATCATACGCCCGACTATGAGTGTAGCGCCGCATACGATCATCAGGAACGTTCCAACATTTGGATGAAAACGAAGATTGGGTTGTGTCTCGCCGGGAATAAGATAGAACATCACGTGATGGTGTTCGTCAGTCACGGTCAGCAGCGCCATGACTATCACCGGAATCAGCAGACTATACCACTTTTTGGGCATCCGGTAGTTATCAGTCTGACCGGTTCCCAGTGTTGCATATAAGCCGAACAGGAATAACGGCAAAAGAGCGGCTTCCATATACAGACCACTGACACGCGTAAGTAAAATGTCCCCCTGCCAAAACGTATCCTGAAGAAAACGAATCGTCATACCAAACAGCATAAGCGACGCTTCAAGCAACAGAAAGTCCCGCATGCCTTTCTGTGTGACGCGGGCACGAATGGAAACCGCCCATACAGCAATCAGGAACACATAGCACGCAAACATAACGTAGGTTCTGAAGGGATCATTTGGCAGGAATCTGATACTGATCTGGCGATAAAGGGACACGAAAAACAGCAATATAAACGCTGCGATATTCATTCGGATTTGTTTTTGATGCTCTGTCACCCGTCGTCCCCTCCTTCCAGTAAATGATCATAAAAAAACATTATTCAAACTGAATATTATTCCCTGACCTCACGGATTCCCTTGATATCCGGCAATGCCACCATGGAATAATTGGTGTGATAGATCACATAACCCGGATTGGCCTGCGGCGGTTTTTTCAGATTGCCGCGTCTGGTATAGTCAATCTCCACCTTCGGGCTGGTCTTTCCGGTGGAATAAAAAGCCGCAAGTCTGGCGGCTTCCTCGTATGTCGCATCCGGCACATCCTCCGCGCCCTCTAACTTCACGATCACATGGGATCCCGGCATTTCCTTCGCATGAAACCATAAATCTTTCGATCCCGCCGTCTTGAACGTCAGACGGTCGTTTTGCAGATTATTCTTGCCCACATACATATGAAATCCGTCGGACGAGATAAAATGAAGCGGCTTACTCTTTTCGGTCTTTCCCGCCTGTTTTTTACCGGATTTGGACCTGACAAGACCAAGCAGGATCATCTCTTCTTTGATCTCCGAAAGGTCTGCCTCCGTCTCCGCAATCTCCATGCTGTTTTGCAGAGAGTAGAGATGATCCAACATCTCTTTGCTCTCTTTCACCAACAAAAGAGACGCCTCATAGGTCCGCTTTAGCTTATTGTATTTGTTGAAATATTTGTTGGCATTTTCAAGCGGAGTCAACGTGTCGTCTAAAGGAATCGTGATCTCTTCGTTCGTGTAATAGTTCAAAACGGTGATACTCTTATCCCCCTTAGCCGCCTCGTAACCATAAGTCTGAAGAAGTTCGCCGTATATCCGGTACTTATCTCTCTTTTCCGTATCTGTCAGCTGTTTTCTCTGAATGTCATATTTTTTCGACGTTCTCTCTACGGCTGACTGCAGCACTTTTCTTAAATCGGTTGATTTCTGATGCATTCTGGAATAAATGTCTTTTTTGGCATAAAAGGAATACAGCAGTTCCGATATGTCGGAAAACGATTCCGTCTCCATATCCTGATACATGGAAAGCGGCACTGCGGAAAATGCCACCGGCTCATCCTTGTCATAAACAATGACCGGTGCATAGTTTCCCTCCGCGATCCGGTTTTTCAAGTCGGAAAACGCTTTCCAAAGCGCCTTCTTATTGGAATCTGCCAGACTGTCGGTGCTGAAATTGCCATCGACATCCGCCTCGTAACAAAGTTCATTGGCGATGAGTTTGGAAAATCCGTTCACAGAGGTATAAATTGCCTTCTCGATACTCATCGGTTTTTCTAATATGCCCGAACAAAAATCTGCTTCCGTCACATCGAAGGGGCTTGCCTTGTCTCCCGGAGGCAATACATAATCATAACCCGGCAGAACTTCCCGCACGGAACTGATCTGCGCTCCGATCCGTTTGATGGAATCCACGATCCTGCCGTCTTCCTCTATAAAAATGATGTTGCTGTGCTTGCCCATCAGTTCGATCACAAGCTTTTTCCTGCACAGATCTCCCATCTCGTCCAGATGCTCGATCCCGATCATAATGATCCGGTCAAATCCCGGTTGTTCCACACTGATGATTCTTCCATTGCCGATGTGTTTTCTTAACAACATACAAAAATTCGGTGCCGTCTGCGGATTCGTCTTATTCTCTGAAAGAAAATACACTAAAGGTAAAGTAGCACTCGCATTGAGCATCAGGCGATAGGTCGTACCGTGATTCTTCACCACAAGATTGATCTCATCGCTCTCCGGCTGGTAAATCTTGTATATACGTCCTCCCACCAGTCGTTCTCTCATGTCCCTCACTATATTCGAAATCACCACTCCGTCAAAAGCCAATTTACTAACTCCTTTTCTCCGACATTGTGAAAGGTATCTATCTGCAAACCTTCCCTTTATCTGTATAATTCTTCATACTGCTTTGCGGAATTTACCCACGAATAATTCATATTCATGGCACGCAATTGCATAGCCTCCCAGTTCTTCTTCTGATTATAAAATACATCTTTTGCATATTGAATCGTATTTAAGAGTTCCTGTGGACTATAGTTGGCGAAAGAAAATCCGGTTCCTGTCTGTTCATATTCGTTATAAGGAATAACCGTATCTTTCAATCCCCCTGTCTCTCTTACAATAGGTAAAGAACCATAGCGCAATGCCATCAACTGTGTCAATCCGCATGGTTCAAATCTGGACGGCACTAAAATCGCATCACAGCCACCGTACATTTTGTGGGAAAGTTCATCCGAAAAGTAAATGTTAGCACTGACCTTTGCCGGATGAAATCCCTGATAATACCGGAACATATTTTCATATCTTTGATCACCGGTACCCAATACCACAAACTGAACACCATCCTGAACCGCATCTACCAGGTCAAGTCCCTTCTGATCCGTCAGTCTGGATATAATACCGATTACAAACTGGTTCTTGTCTGCCGGAAGACCAAGTTCTTTCTGAAGTGCAAGCTTATTCTGCACTTTGTTCTTCTTAAAAGTCTTTGTATTATACTTTTTCACAAGATATTTATCCTTGTCCGGATTATATACCTCATAGTCGATTCCGTTCACTATGCCTACGAGCGATTGGTTTCTTGCCTGTAACAGTCCATCCAGACCTTCCCCGTAATACGGTGTCTGAATCTCGTATGCATAAGTATTACTTACCGTTGTAATGATATCCGCATATACAAGACCACCTTTTAACATGGATGCATCTCTTTGGATCTCTAATTTATCCGGCGTAAACAAATAATCCGGCAATCCGGAACAATACTTCACATGTTCAATGCCCCATCTTCCCTGAAACCGGAGATTATGTATCGTCATGATCGATCTCATTCCACCAAAAAAAGGATTGCCTGCAAACAAGGTCTTAAGATATACAGGGATCATACCTGCCTGCCAGTCATGACAATGTAAAATATCCGGTCGAAAACCGACAACCGGCAGGATGGAAAGTGCTGCTTTTGAAAAATAGCAGAACTTTTCAATATCCCATTTGTCTTCGGAATAAGGCGTCTCTCCGTTAAAATAATATTCATTGTCAATGAAATAGACCGGAACGCCTTCATATTCCAGATACATCACCCCTACATATTGGGAATGATCCCCGATATCCATCTGAAAATTGGTGATATAACGCATCTTCTCTTTGTATTTTGCGGGAATACACTGATAATTCGGCATAATAATTCGAACATCGTAGTCCCTCTTATCAAATATCTTCGGAAGCGTTCCAACCACATCTGCAAGACCACCGGTCTTTATAAAGGGTACACACTCCGAGGCGATGTACGCAATTTTCTTCATACTATTCTCCTTGTTACGTTCGCTGGTTCTTTTTACTATACAGGAAACTTCATATGGTAATCATTATATCACAACACATACAATAAAAAAAGAAAATTATGCGCTAAATTGTTCAAAGCAATATCCTTTCATTCTGTAATCCAATCGAAACTTGTCTGCAATCAGTGCTATAAATTCAGAGTTGGTTGGTTTTCCCTTTCCGGAATTCACACTATATCCGAACAGGGATTCCATGGCATCAATTTTACCCCGATTCCACGCCACTTCGATTGCATGCCGAATTGCACGTTCCACACTGCTCGTCGTTGTGTGATATTTTTTCGCGATCGTAGGATATAGATATTTTGTTATATAATTCAGGATGTCCGGTTCTTTGACAGACATTATAATGCCCTCCCGAATATATTGATATCCCTTGATATGTGCCGGGATTCCAATTTCCCGCATCATTTTGGTAACATCATTTTCCAGAGCAGAATCAAGCAGAAATTGTTTTTGTTCAAGCGTCATTCCTTCCCTTTGTTTCTGATTCAGTTTCCATTGATAATGATTTTCTAATATATACTCCATGATTCTGGCTATATTTTTAGGATTTTGATTCAGCAAAAAATAATAATCAGCCCCTGCATCATAAGCCATGTCCACAATTTTCTGAGAGCTTGCAGATGTTAAAAACACAAATTTAACATTCTTTAAATCTTCCTCTCTCCTGCAATACTGCAAAAGGGAGATTCCATCCCCTTCCTTTAAACATATATCCGATATGACCATGTCCGGTTTTATTGCATTTATTTTTTCCAGGATAATTTCATATCCGTCTGTCATCTCATATAAAACATAGTCAAACTGCTTCATATGTACAAATAAAAAATCAGATACATTTCTCTCATGTTCGGATACAATCATTATTTTCATATTTTCACGCATAAAAAAACCTCCATTACTTTAAATCTAATCAATCTCATTCATTTTATCCAATCGAATCCGATCCGCCATCAGAGCAATAAACTCTGAATTGGTTGGTTTCCCCTTATCTGCTTGAATGGTATAGCCAAACAGATCGTGAATCATATCAATATTTCCTCTTTCCCATGCCACTTCGATTGCATGTCGGATTGCACGTTCTACGCGCGTATCTGTTGTACCATACTCCTTTGCAATATCCGGATATAACTGTTTTGTCACTGCATTTAACACATCCATATTATCAACTGCCATCAGAATCGCAGTTCGCAGATAAAGATATCCTTTAATATGTGCAGGAACACCGATCTCATGAATCATCTTTGTCACCATAAGATTAAGTTCTTTTTCATAGTTTCCCTGTTTAACAACCATATCTTCTACCTGACAGGAATAATTACCGTTTCCATTCTTTCCCGGAGTGTCTATAATACATTTTCCCAGCATGTCCTCGTTGTTTTCCCATGGTAAAAATCTGACATTTTTCCGATTCTTCAGTACATTCAGCACTTTGGTCTGATCAGATGATGCAACCAGGATGAATTGAACGTTATCCAACTGTAGATCTTTCCGGGTATTCTCAATAACACCAATCCCGTCTAAATTGGGCATGACAGGATTTAGTACAACAAGGTCCGGAATTTCCTCTTTGATATGTAACAATAATTGGTCTCCCTTTTCGTATGTACCTATTAGATGACACTGCGCTTGTTTTCGCACAGTGTCCTCCATTTTTCTGCGTGTAGTCTCATCATGGTTGCCAATCATTACACGAATCATAATGACCTCCTATAATATATGTTTTTTCGTCACTAATCATGTCTTCTTTTGACAAAATCATTGTCGTGACGACCATTTAGGACTATACCAATGTAAAACTAATAATTTAAGTTGACGTGTGACAAAACATCAGTTTTATCAAAATATAAATATTGTGATGTATCACAATTTTTTCAGCCGATAATAAAATCTACCCTTTATTTATCAACGATTTTTTTCGTTTCCTGTTGTGAACCAAAATTTTTTTAATTTATACTATTCTTTTCGCATTGTTTCGACAAAAATACCATACCCCCTTCTTGGATTATCAACGAAAACATGCGTCACTGCCCCGACAATTTTCCCATTTTGCAAAATCGGACTTCCGCTCATACCCTGAATGATTCCGCCGGTCAGCTCCACCAAATTGTCATCTGTCACAAAAATTTCCATTTCCTTGTCCCCGTTTCCGTTTTTATGAATATTCAAAATTTCAATTTCATATAATTCTTTTTCACCACTCACATAAGACTGAATATATGCTCTTCCCGTTTCCACCTCATCTTCATTCGCTACCTCGATTGCTTCTTCTGTTTCTTCACTTTTGAGAAATGATTTTGTAACCGTACCAAAAATACCGTACAATCGATTCTCATCAATATCACCGACCACCCGTTCCGTCTGATAGGCTATAAACCCCTCAATTTCGCCCGGTATTCCTTTTTTCCCTTTTTCCAATCCTAAAATATCAGCATCATAGATTTCACCGCCGGAAACATCCATAAGCATACCGGTATCCATATCGTTTATGCTATGCCCCAAGGCTCCGAAATGATTGCCGTCCAGATAGGTCACTGTGCCCAATCCATCTCTTACCCATATCCCGACCTTATAATAATTTGTTTCTGTCTGTACCGGTTCAATCTTTATATCAATTTCCCTGCCATTCCGATTAACGGTAAAGACAAGTGTTTCTCCTTCACAACCGGTGATGGTAGAAATCAATTGTTTTTTTGTCTTCATGCGCTCTCCGTTTAATTTGATAATATAATCACCCGGAAGAAGCTTATTCTTCGCAGGTGTTTTTGAATTTCCATAAAGATCTGTCACCTCTCCGGTATCGATCACAAGAATTCCGTTTGTATTAACATAAATACCAACCGTTCTTCCGCATGGTATAACTTTTTGCTTCTGTTGTATCCCGTTATCTGAATCCTGTAAAGCAAGCGTGTCGGTTGTCTTTTCAATCAAAATGGATTTTCTTTCCATCTGAAAGCCATATCCGGCCGTAATTAATATAAACATAATGTTTCCGGCTAATAATAAATATAAGAATTTACGATATTTTTTCATAATAACTCCTTTCCGTTTTGGTTTTAAGCAAAAAAATAAAACCCACAATAAATGCTTTTACATTTATTATGAGTTTTATCTCTCCTTATCAATCAGTCAACCTTTGCCTTACCTGCCAATTCTTTCATCTCTCTTGCACTTTCTAATACGGTATCGGTTATCCTGACACCTCCAATCAGTCTTGCAATTTCCTGAATTTGCTGTTCTTCGTTTAAAGAATCAATCTGTGTGACTGTCTTTCCGTTCATTACCTTTTTTTCAATTAAATAGTGATGATTTGCCATGGAAGCAATCTGCGGCAGATGGGTAATACAGATCACCTGATGATTTTTCCCGATTTTACTGATTTTCTCTGCCACCATCTGTGCTGTTCTTCCGCTGATTCCTACATCAATTTCATCAAAGATCAGGGTCTCGATCCGATCAGCATCCGCCAGACAGGATTTCATTGCCAGCATAATTCTGGAAAGTTCCCCTCCGGATGCCACCTGCCACAACGGCTTCATCTCTTCTCCCACGTTGGTGGAAATAATAAAATATGCATGATCGTATCCGTTTGCGGTATAATGATCCATTTTTTCAAAAACCATATCGAAGCGCACATCCAAAAAATTCAGATCGATCAACGCATTCGTAATGTTTTCGGACAATTCTTTTGCGATACGCTTCCGCTCATCACTTAGTTCTCTGCTGGCTTTTTCAAGCTTGGATTCTGAATCGGCCAGTTGTTTTTTTATTTCTTCCCTATATAGATCCTGATGTATCAGTTTATCATATCGTAAATCCAGATTTTCCCTATAGGCGAGAACCTCTGCGATTGTTTTCCCGTATTTTGCTTTTAGATGATTGATCGTGTTCAATCGATCCTCGATCTGCCGGAATTCTTCTTCGGAAAAGGTATTTTCGTCCAAATAATCCCTTGCTGTTCTTACAAAATCAGACATCAGATCCGAAATAGTGGCAAGTGTATCTGCCATAGAACTCAATTCTGCATCGTATTCCGCCACAGAAAGCATCTCGCGAACGGCGCGATCCACTGCATCGTATGCGGTATTTTCTACATATTGATGCGAAGCCGATAAACTCTCTGCAATCTGTTTACTGTGAACTGCCAGCTGGTATTGTTGTTCCAATTCTTCATCTTCTCCAACCCGGAGTGAAGCCTCCGCGATTTCTTTTCTCTCATATTCGATCAGATCCAGCTGTCTCTTCTTTTCTTCTTCATCGATCGAATTGAACTCCAATTCTTCTTTCAGCTTTAAATAGTCCTTATAAATGAATTCCACTTTCTGTTTCAGATCATCCACCGTATCATGACCGTATCGATCCAGCAACTTGATGTGATTTGAAGCAATCAACAAAGACTGATTCTCATGTTGGGCATGAAGATCCAACAAAAGGGATGATACTTCCCGCACTTTGGATAACGTCACTGTTTCTCCGTTTATCTTACTTACGCTTCGATTTCCTATGATCTTTCTGGAAAGAATCACTTCACCATTATCGATATCGGTTACTTCCAGTTCCTTTAATTTGTCAATGGTATCCTGATCTTCAATAGAAAATAAAAGTTCGACAAGACCATACTCCGCATCTTTTCTTACAAAGTCTTTCGGAGTCTTGCCGCCCAATGCCAGCATAATGGAATCAATTACAATTGATTTTCCGGCACCGGTCTCTCCGGTCAATATATTAAGATTATCAGCAAAATTGATATCAATCTCATCAATCAATGCCATGTTTTTGATATGTAAATTTAATAGCATAATCTACCCCCAACTTTATTCGTCAGATGCTACCTTTTTTATCCCTGCGATAATATCCTTGCACAGTTCTTTACTTCGCACCGCACAAAAAATAGTATCATCACCTGCAATACATCCCATCAATCCTTGAATTTCCATATTATCCAAAGCCGCTGCCACAGCCATCGCCATACCCGATACCGTATGAATCACGATCAAATTCTCCGCATACTCCATATTCAGAACACCTGCCTTCAGAACTTTGTGATATTTGCTCATCACATCAATATCCGCATTCTGAATCATCGTATATTTCTGTCTGCCGGCACCATAGGAAACTTTGGTAAGCTTCATTTCCCGAATATCTCTTGAAATCGTTGCCTGCGTTGTGGAAAATCCGGCACGTGCAAGTTCCGATAACAATTCATCCTGTGTTTCAATTTCTTTTGACTCAATAATTTCTTTGATTTTATTCTGTCTTTTCTCTTTCATAATTATTCACCTTAAATATGATTTGCTATCTTTTCACGTAAAACCTCATAAAAGCTGACATCAAACAGTTTGATCATTCTGGTAACGGATTGGGATTTTCTGACCACGATCCGGTCTCCGGCCGAAAGCAGAATTCCCTGTTGTCCGTCAAAATTAACAATCGCCTCCTCCGCCTGGGCTTTACGCATTTGCAATACTTCTATGACGATCTCATCCTCACTGGATAATACAATACTCTTAGATGTAAGGGAATGCGGCGAGATTGGAGTTACAATCATCAAATTCGTTTTTGGAGAAACAATCGGCCCGCCTGCCGACAGATTATATCCGGTTGAACCGGTCGGTGTACTTACGATCACACCATCCGCTTCATAGATATCCATAACTTTTCCGTTGACATATACTTTCAGTCCGATCACTCTGGAAAATCCGGCTCTCGATATCACAATATCATTTAGTGCCACATCCTCATGTAAAGGGGAATCTTTCTTATTCTTATAAATCGATCCGTATATATTCATCCGCTCTTCCATCTCATAGTCATCTTTCAACAGACGATCAATGACAGGAAAGATATGCTCCGGCTCCACTTCTGCCAAAAATCCCAAAGTTCCCAAATTCACACCGACAATCGGAATATTGAGTGTTCGAAGATCTCTGCTCACCTTAAGGATTGTCCCATCGCCTCCAAGTGCAATGATGCCGTCAAAATCTTCATCAAACTCTTTTTGATAGGATATACATCCGTCCACATCACCAATGATCCGTCTGGAAGTTCCGCCATGCATGGATATATAATTCTCGATGCGTGAAGTGAGCATCAGATTTTTATCTTTTATATAATTCGTTGCAATCAAGAAATTCTTCATTTATCTTTTCCTCTTCTATTCCAAAGTTCCATGAGATGCTTCTACAATCCGATTCACATCAATCTCTCCCGGTGCTCTGTCCGGATTCTTGGAAAGATGCAGCAAATACTCAATATTCCCCTCCGGTCCTTTAATCGGAGAAAAATCTAAATTGCATAAAATAAAGCCAACGGATGACGCGTATTCCATGACCATTTCGATCACTTCTTTGTGAACATTTTTATCTCTGACAACACCCTTTTTGCCAACTTTATCCCTGCCGGCCTCAAATTGAGGTTTGATCAGACAGACAATCTCGCCATTTTCGGTCAGCAATTCTCTGGCCGGAACCAATACTTTCGTCAAAGAAATAAAGGAAACATCAATTGATGCAAATTCCGGTGGTTCCGCAATCTGATCCGGCGTCAGATAACGTATGTTCGTCTTTTCCATACATATAACCCGTTCATCATTGCGAAGTTTCCAATCCAGTTGACCATGACCCACATCCACAGCATAAACTTTAACTGCACCGTTTTGCAGCATACAATCCGTAAATCCTCCGGTGGATGAACCGATGTCCATACAAACTTTCCCCTTCGGAGAAACATCGAAATTCTGCATTGCTTTTTCCAGTTTTAATCCACCCCGGCTTACATATTTTAAGCCGGTACCCTTCACTTCTATATTCACCTTCTCATCAAAAGTTGCACCTGCCTTATCCTCTCGCTGTCCATCCACGAAAACAATACCGGACATAATGACCGCTTTTGCTTTCTCTCTGGACACCACTGCAAGGCCTCTGTTTACCAGTAATACATCCAAACGTTCTTTCATATATTACCATTCCTTTCACATGGTTCATGCTAATAAATCAGCTTCACAGACTCTCTTTTACAATCTGCAGTACATGTTCGGCATCTATTTTCAAAAGTTTCCTCAATTCTTCTACTTTTCCATGTTCCACAAAAGTATCCTCAATTGCAATATTCTTCACGCAAATATCCGTAATTCCTTCACGCATATAAAACGCTGACACAGCCTGCCCAAATCCTCCCTGATATACATTCTCCTCCAATGTAATAATGGTCTGATGATCCCCGGCAAGTTCCCTAAGCATGTTCTCATCCAACGGTTTCACAAATCTGGCATTCACCAAAGTGATGGATATTCCCTGCTCCTCCAAAGATTTATATACCTCATATGCTTCTTCCACCATATTGCCCACAGCGACCAGGGCAACTTTCTTTCCGGAGAACAACAATTCACTCTTGCCCTGCTCAATCGGTTCCATCTGATCCCGCAACCCATAAAATGCTGCACCTCTACTGTATTTAATCGCAATCGGGCCATCGAATTCCATAGCATATTCAAGGGACTTCGTAAGTTCATACCGATTCTTAGGTGCAATGATCGTCATACCCGGTATATGGTTCAGATAGGAAATGTCAAAAATACCCTGATGAGTAGAACCATCCTGTCCAACCAAACCGGACCGGTCAATCGCAAATATAACATGCAGTTTCTGCAGACAAACATCGTGTAAGACCTGATCATACGCACGCTGTAAAAATGAAGAATAAACAGCAACTACAGGTATCATTTCTCCCTTTGCAAGTCCGGCAGCAAATGTAACCGCATGCTGTTCTGCAATACCTACATCAAAAAATCGGGAAGGATATACATTGGCAAACTTTTCCAACCCGGTGCCGGATGCCATGGCTGCCGTAATCGTAACCAAATTCGGATATTTTTCTCCAAGTTCCAGAATCTTACGGCCAAAAATATCCGTATAGGTCATTTTATTCTTTTTTTGTAATCCCTTGCCTGTCTTAAGATCAAATGGTTCCACTCCATGAAAATGTTTCGGATACTTTTCCGAATAGTAATATCCTTTTCCCTTGATCGTCTTTACATGAACAACAACCGGACGATTCAATCGAATTGCAGACTCAAAGGTATCTACCATCTGACCGATATTATGCCCGTCAATCGGACCGATATAAGTAATTCCCAAATCTTCAAAAAACATCCCCGGAACCAGAAGTTCCTTGATACTGTCCTTACCGCGTTTAACTGCCTTTGCGATACCCTCTCCAATTCCCGGAATCTGCATAAGACCTTTTTCCACACCGTATTTAACATCATTATAAGCCTGTCCAACCCTTATTTTATTCAGATAATTCGACATGCCGCCTACATTCTCATCGATCGACATATCATTATCATTTAATACGATCATGCAACTGCTCTTTAATCTGGCAAGATTATTGAGTGCTTCATACGTTAGTCCTCCGGTAAACGAACCGTCTCCGACCACCGCTACAACCGTACTTTTTTTCCTTTTTAATTCAGAAGCCTTTGCCATACCGATCGCAGCCGATATGGATGTTGAACTATGTCCGGTATCAAAGGCATCCGTCTCACTTTCAGCACTCTTCGGGAAACCGCTCATTCCACCCAGTTGCCGCAAGGTATCAAATCCATCTTTTCTTCCGGTCAATATCTTATGCGTATAGCTTTGATGTCCGACATCCCAGATCAGTTTGTCATTTGGAAAATTCAGAACAAGATGCAACGCCATTGTAAGTTCTACACATCCCAGGTTAGATGCAAGATGTCCTCCCGTCTTTGAAATGTGTTGCAGCAAAAATTTTCTGATCTCAGATGCCAGCGCATCCCATTGATCCTCTTCAAATTGTTTTATATCATTTGGTTCCTTGATATTGTCTAACAGTTCCATCCTTTTCCCCTTTTGTAAAATATCCTAATTCTTTCTATCGATCAGATAGTTGAAAAATTCCACCAAAAAATCCGAATCACCATCGATGGAACGAATCATAACGACAGCATCGCCGGAAAGTTCTTCCACTTTTCTTTTGGATTGTTCAATGCCATATAATGTAACATAGGTAATTTTTTCATTCTTTGCATCGCTGTGTATCGGCTTTCCCAATTCCTCAAAAGTAGCTGTCTCATCTAAAATGTCATCCTGAATTTGAAATGCCATCCCTATATTATACGCTATTCTTCGGATCTTTTCAATTCCACTGTTCGAAGCCCCTGCAAGTATGGCTCCAATTATCATGGACGCTTCAATCAAAGCTCCCGTCTTATTTTCATAAATATAGGTGAGTTGTTCCTCATTGAGTCTTGTTCCGGTTAATTCCACATCTGCCACCTGGCCACCGATCATACCGTATATTCCGGGATTTTTCGAAAGAATCTGAATCGCTTGTTCCACTTCGATATGTTGTTTTAATTGTTCCTCTGTGGAAAGTTCGTCTGATATCATGGAAAATGCTTTTGAAGCAGTTTCATACGCATAATTGAGAAGACTGTCACCTGCAAGAATTGCCATCGCCTCTCCGTAAACGATATGTGCTGTCTTCCTGCCTCTGCGATAATCATCATTGTCCAGAGCAGGGAGATCATCATGAATCAGGGAATAGGTATGGATCATCTCTATCGCAGCCATAAACGGTTCGATGATAGACGCATTTCCTCCAAACAATTCATAAACGGCCTTCATCAAAACGGGACGAATTCGCTTTCCACCCGCAGACATCGTATACTCCATAGCTTCAATTACTGTCTTTTGCAAAGATGCGTTCTTGGGCATATAATCGGTGATCACACGCTCTGCATCTTTTACTCTTTCCCGCATTTCCACATCAAAATTCATCTTTTGTATCTCCCTGCTCCAAATTTTCACCTATAACAATCATTTCCTTTTCAATTCCAATCAATTCTTCTTTACAATCCGCCAAAAGTTTGGCTCCTTTTCCGTATAATACAATTGAATCCCGAAGGGACACAGAGTCGGATTCTAACTGTGAAATAATCTGTTCCAACTCCTCAAATGCATTTTCAATCTTAAATTCTTTGCTCTTATCTTCCATTTTCTATCTCATCTTTCCTTTCCACACTTGTCACAACTCCGTGTATTTTCCCGTCCCATACCGTTACGGTAAAGGATTCCTGTTCCATAATATCCATAACGGAACATATCGGTTCCCCGTTTTCGCTTTCTATATAACCATATCCTCCCGCCAATTTTGCAGTCGGACTCAGTGCATCGAGTTTGGAACGAAGGAGTTCGTATTGATAACACACCTTTTTTTTCTGAGCCTCCATAAGCTGACACAACCGGTCCTGCAACGTATCCAGATATATCTTATCATTTTTTAATCGGATCATTGGGGATACATTCTGCAATCGTATTTCGAGCGCATTTAAACAAATGGATTGCTTTTCTAATTTTGCACTCGGCGACAGACTCTGTAATCTGGTAAATAAGAGAGCGTTCTGTTGTCGGATTATCCGTAATTTCTGCTCCATACTTTGTTTCAATGCACTTTCATACCGCAAAAGACGTCCTACAAGTTCCATGATATCCGGTATTGCCAGTTCACAAGCCGCACTTGGCGTCGGTGCCCTCAAATCTGCCACATAATCTGCAATGGTATTATCAATCTCATGACCGGTTCCGGAAATAATCGGCGTATGCGCGTCATAAATAGCCCTGGCAACGCATTCCTCATTAAATGCCCACAAATCTTCAATCGATCCACCGCCACGTCCGATAATAATGGTATCAAGACCCATATCATCTAAAGCCTTAATTCCGGAGACAATGGATTCCGCTGCTCCTTCCCCCTGTACTTTAGCCGGATAAAGATATAACTGTACGTATGGATTTCTCCTCTT
The DNA here is from genome assembly GCA_905235545.1 of uncultured Lachnospiraceae bacterium. Taxonomy (GTDB): domain Bacteria; phylum Bacillota; class Clostridia; order Lachnospirales; family Lachnospiraceae; genus CAG-590. The sequence continues at coordinate 17,632 of CAJOMI010000031.1, forward strand.
CGCGATATTACGGATGTCCTGTATTGCAGCTCCCGTTCCAGCCGTTACAATCCCGACTTTTCCGGGAAATTGCGGAATCTCCTTTTTGTGTTCAAATTCAAAAAGGCCTTCTTCATAAAGCCTCTGTTTTAACAACTCATATGCTTCATAAAGATTGCCCTTTCCGTCCAAATCGATCTTCTTGGCATAAATCTGGTATCTTCCATCCCGTTCGTAAACCGCAACATTTCCCGTAATCTGTACACTTTGTCCGTTTTCCAAAGTAAAATCCAGTCCCTGTGTCTGTGCCTGACGAAACATCACACCATTGATTGAACTTCCATCCTCCTTTAAAGTGAAATATATATGTCCGGATGAGTGATATTTGACATTCGACAGTTCACCTTTAATCTGTACGTTACGAAGCAGGTAGTCATTGGCGAACATATTCTTAATGTATAAATTAATTTGTGCAACTGTATAAACTGTAGCCATATCTGTTCCTTTATTATATACTTTTTACAACCTTACCAAGAACTGCATTGATAAAACCCTTTGCATTGTCATCGCCATATATCTTGGCAAGTTCTACTGCCTCGTTGATTGCTACCTTCTCCGGTACGTCTTCTTCAAACAGAATCTCGTAGACCGCCAACCGCATGATTGCCAGTTCCGCTTTCCCAATCCGATTGATATTCCACCCTTCACAGCAATCCGTGATTCTGGCATCAATCTCATTTATATGAAGCAAAACTTCCATGCTTTTATTCTTGATATAATCGCGATTTTCTTCACTTTTACCTTCAAGATCTTCCATTGCAAAGTCAATCTGCTCAGACAATTCTCCCTCTTCTATAAAAGGAATTCGAAATAAAATCTTGAAAATCTCTTCTCTAACCTGACTCCTAAGCATCTCAATATCCTCTCGTATTATTCCTATCTCGCTGTTGCATGAAAACAGTATATTACTCTCTGCTTTCTCACACTTCGGCTTCCTTCTCAACTGCAACACCGGCAATCCGAACCCGTACCGAAGATACTTTCAACCCTGTCATTGTCTCGATAGCCTGCTCTACTTTTTCTTTGATCTTGGCGGATACTTCTCTGACATTATATCCGTATTTTATTTCGATGGACAAATCCACATTTACATTTCCGGATGTAACTTCTACTTTTACTCCTTTGGAAAGATTCTTCATACCCAATTTGCTCACCAATTCGTTGGTTATATTACCACACATTTTTGCAACGCCATCCACCTCAGTCGCCGCCAGACCTGCAATGATCGCAATCACGTCATCTGCTATCTGAATATCTCCCAAAGGACGTGCTTCTTTTATACTATACATATTTCCATTCTGCACTTCTGTTGCCATTTCTATTCCTCCTTTTCCAACCTGTGACATAACACTTAATATTTCTGTTCTATAGTATATCAAAAAAGCACTATCTTTTGCAATGATTTTGGCAAAAAAATAATAAAACTGCCATCCTCTGTAATCAGAGAACAACAGTTTTTAAATTCCTATTCCGTTACTGTAGTGGTAATCACTATCTGATTCAGTTCACAACCTGTCTTTCTCGTAATAATATCTTCTACCTGCGCTCGCTGCTTATCCGATAACGTATCCATGCTCAGTGTAACATCTACGCAGTCATCGGAGATACTGACAACCGAATCTTCAAATCCCTTGGCAGCAAGTTGAGATTCTGCAGCATTTTCCTTTTCCGTTCTCTCAGAAATCGAAAGCATTTTTGCTATTGCCTCCTGTTTCGACTCCTCCGATATATTTTCATTATTTATAATTTCCAATAAGGTTTCTTTTGCTTTTGATCTTGCCTGTTCTCTGTTTAGCCTCGCCTGGGACAGAATAACCGATGTACTGGTAAGTACTGCTTCTCCTACCGTTTCCGGATCGATTGGATCCCCGTCTTCATCGAGACTTGCATCTGCTACCTTCTCACCGGCAGCCCCTTCTTCTCCGATAGTTGCCTCGGCAACTTCTTCATCCGCACCATATGTATCGGAAGGATTATTTTGATCGTTCAATGTATCCTCCACAGCAGCACTGATGATTTCATCATCTGAATTTCCACTTGCTCCTTCACTCTGCATATTTTCAACGGAAGTATTTAACACCTGTTGATCACCGGTAAAATTCAGATACCCGGCCACAGCAATCATAATAGCCAAAGCCGTAATAATCACCTGATTTTTTCGAATTATTTTTTTCATAAAAATCCTCTCTTTCTTCCCAATACTTATTTTTATTATTGCTGCAATTTACATACTACTACTTTATGACTGTCAATGGAAAATAATGCCGATACCGCCTCTTTTATCCGAAATTCCAAAGCAGCATCATCCCCGCCTTCACACACGACAACAACTCCTTCAATCGCTGGAAATTTTTCCTGAATGACAATGGGCTCTGTATCTCCCTGTTGATTGACCAATACCGTTTCCTGACTGCTTTTTATATTATTATGTTCTGACTCTTTTCCTTCCTCCCTGCTCTTTTCAATCTGGCTTTCATATGGCTGATTCTTGTCTAATATCTTTTCTCCGTTGTTTTTTAATGTAACCATCACCACTACTTTTCCGGCACCCTCCATTTCTCCAATGGTTTTTTCTAATTTATGTTCCACCAGGTCAATATATGCATCTTTTTCCGGAGTTTCTGCAATCACTTCGTCTTCTTTTGAGCTGATTTGTTTTGTTTTTGGGGGCGTTCTTTTGGAGAACGGCGATGCAATCAACAGAAAAAAAACGCCCAATAAAAACACGATCCAAGCCTTCTCCTTCTGTTCCCGAGTGATCTTTCCATCCTTAAAAAAGGAAACCACATCTTTTTTCTCTTCTCCGGAAGTTGCCTGTTCATCATTGTGAATTATTTTATTCCATTTCATAATTGATACTCACATCCTCTCCGAATAGATTTTTCAAATATCGTTCCAGCACCTCCGTTTCCTTGATTTCAGAAGAAAAGTGCAGCGTAACATTCCTGATCTTTCCATTCATATCTGCGTCCAAATCTATATTTTTTACAGGATATCCTCCATCCTGCAAACCAGCCTCTAATTGAATTCGGACCGTCTCTTTATAGAGGGTCTGCTCCGTATCGGATAATGTATTTTCATCATATTCGATTCGAATATAATTCTGCAGAAAGGATGTATAGGTTAAATTATCCACATGAAGCAAATATGAAATCGGATGCATCATCACCAAAATAAATACAAATCCAATCACGAGACTGATATATTTCTGATAAGTTTGATTGGGGCACAGCATCAAAATGACAGATGCAAATATACCAAACAAAAGACCGCTTTTTACCCATGATAAAATAAGATTCATATATCCTCCTATCCGGAATACAACCTGACATTAGTAGTGAGAAGCACAATTGCAATTGTGAGAACGGATAACACAAGGGAAGTGGCAGTCGCCCTGAGCAGAATACCAATACTGTCTGCTATGCCCTGTATACCGGCAAGAATTCTTTTATCACTGACCGGCTGTATCAGAGCGAGCATGACCCGATAAGAGAGATAGAAACAAAATAGTTTAATCAATGGAATTCCACCCAACACAGCCAGAACCAAGACAACCGTAATACCCACACTGTTTTTTATAAGCACACCTGCACCCAATAGAATCGTACCAAGACCTGTAAAAGCAGAACCCCCCGGTATTGCAGACAGACCTTTTTGAAAGATACTGTATTTTGTATTTTCATATACCGGAACCAACAGACTTTTCATTATATTTAATCCAATAATCCCTGTCACAATAGACTTTAACAGGAACTGAACTCCCTGTTTCAGAAGTCCTGCCAGTTTTGAAAATCGATCCTTCTCATTGATCTGATTTAACAGAATAATAACAAAATAGATACGGATAGCCGGAAGCACAACAGATAGTAACACTTTCTCTAAAAATGCAAGCATCCCGACAAACATGGAGTTTGCCATCTGCGATGTGGTAATGCCCGAGCATAGCATCAACGACATACAAAAAGCCGGAAGAAGGCATTTCAACACTTCATTCAGATATAACACAACTTTTTCTGCCAGTTCATAAGCTAATGAAAAAGATTGCATTAATAAAACCGCAAAGATCAGATATGTAATATAAAAGCCCTGCTCTCCGGCATGGCTGAATTGGAACGCAGCCGAATAATTCCGGAAAACCGCTGCAAAAATTACAAGTAAAAACAATTTCGCCATCAATTGGCGATTTGCCGACATTTCACCGACAATTCCTTCCCAAAAACACATCATTGTTTTCTCAATCGCTTCATTAACTTTACCCTCCAACAATAAACAATACAAATCCGATACGGAAATCTTTTGTTCCATTCCATAGTTTTGATTGATGCCGGACAGTTCCGATTCCAATGAATCAAGTCCCGAAGCATTATAAAAATTATCATAATATTCAGCTGTCATATCATAACCGTACACATCCTGTATATCCTCCTGCTTTTGATCTTTCATATTTTCCTCTTTCTTTTCCGGTATGATATTCTCAGTATGATTTGAAAACTCCGCCCCTTCTTTCTCCGCTTTTGCCGCAACAACCGGAAAAACACTACCCGTCAAAAGAAAGCTGCAAAGCAGAATACAAGGGATGAAGGAAAGCAGTATTTTTTTCATAAGGACTCCTCCGCATGAGATATTTTCACAAAATCTCTCCAATGGTCTGTACAATTGCCATAAGGATAGGAATACTCATCACCATCATAGTAATCTTACCTCCGATCTCAATTTGTCCTGCTGCTGCAATAAATCCGGATTCCTTACAGATATTGGATGCAAATTCGCACAGATAGGATATTCCCAATATTTTGATCAAAATCTCAAAATATCCGGATTCCATCCCGATATCCTCCAAAATTTTCTCCAAAAAATCAATTACAAAGGTAAGACGCACAATAATATATCCCATGACAAAAATACTTAGTGCCATGGAAAGATACACCCATAACGGACTACCGATTCCTTTTAATTTAATTGCTAATATAACTCCGGCTATAACCACACATATGATTTTTAGGAATTCCATTCTGACAGCCTCACAATCCAAACAGTTTCTGCATCGAGTCAAACAGATCCAAAAAATAAGGAATCAACCAAGTCATGACAATAATAATTCCCGCCATTGTAACAAAGAAAGCCTGTTCATCCCGTCCTGCATGCTTTAAAACCTGATTTAACAATGCGACAACAATCCCTAATGCCGCAATTTTGATTATGATTTCTATTGACATAACAAACTCCTTACAATAAAAGTATGAGAGTCATCAAACCACTGAACATACTGATTGCAGTAATCACCTTTTTCTTTTGTCCGATTTCATTTTCCAAAACGGTGCGATTTTTTTCAAGTTGAAGCAATGTATAATCAATCGATTTCATCTGTACTTCCATATCCACGCCCCCCAACTTGTCCGATAATTCTGATAACGGTTCCACATCCTCCTCCTTTAAATATGAAATGGATAAAAGCCGTTCTGTTTCTTCCTTCCAAATAGTTTGAAAACATACACTTCCTTTTTCTTCAAGCCGGTCTGCAATAACCTCAAGCCATTCTCCAAATGGTGCATCCCTTTTTCCCGATAATTTATGAAAACATTCCGGCAACGGACAATACATATACTGCATCTCACTTTTTAATTGCAGTAATAAATTGTATACCTTCCTGAGTTCCATATTCCTTTTCTCCATCGCAGCATTTAAATTATATGCATAATATCCGGAGCCACCCATCACCAAAAAAACACCGGTCAATTTACACAAAGTTGCAGCATTCATACGATTCTTCCTTTCCGCAGACAAAACATTCTTCCGTTTCAGTATGCTTTTCCTGATATTCTTCCATCAAACAATACACTGCCCCTTTCATCAAAAATCGTTTCCACCTGTCCCGGTTTTACATTTCCCGAAAGAACAATAAACCGTTTAAATAACTTATCCTCTACCAGTTTTCGAAGAACCGGTTTATTTCGAATATCTTCAACCGATGATCCATGCACTGTTGCCAGAATCTGACATCCGCAATTCATTACATAAGCCAATGCGTCTATATCATTTCGATTTCCGATTTCATCTACCGCAATGATACTTGGAGACATACTTCGAATCATCATTAACATTCCATCCGCTTTCGGACAACAATCCAGCACGTCAGTTCGCATCCCTACATCATTTTGCGGTATACCTCTGTAACAGGCTCCAATCTCCGAACGCTCGTCCACCACTCCGACATTCATACCGGAATGGTAATCATTTCCATCGGAAATCATACGAATAAGATCTCTCAAAAGCGTAGTCTTTCCACATCCCGGCGGGGAAATGATCAACGTGTGGCAAATCCTTCCCTGCTCATATATGTATGGCAATATCTCTTTCCCGCATCCTTTTATCTCGTGTGTCATACGAATATTGACAAACGAAATATGTTTCAAATTTTTAATCCTCCCCTGCTCTAGAATTACTTTCCCTGCCAGGCCGACTCTGTGACCTCCCTGAACCGTAATAAATCCCTGTCGAATTTCATCTTCATATGCATATAGTGAAAAATTGCTTATATATTCCAGCGTTTCTTTGATATCCGACGACGTCACTACGCAACCATCCTCTGCATTTTTTGAATATATTCCATCTTCATTTATAAAATATTCGTCTCCGTCATAGATCAGAATCAACGGTTCATTCATACGCAGTCGTATTTCCTGAAGGAATTCGTAATCCGGATCAGCAGAATCCAAAATCCTGCGCAAATGCGGAGACAATAGATTTACAATCTCTTCTTTTCTTGTCATACTCCCTCCTAATCTTTCTCATACATTAAATATATGAAGGACGAAAAAAAATATGCCCCCGAAACCTGTGTATTGGTCAATGGCTGAATGTCTATAATTTCTAGTTGAAAAAAATTGGATATTAATATATAATATTGCCAAGTGAGTGCTTTTATTGGCAATTTGTCAGAAATAGAAGTACAAAGGATATGTGATTTATATTAAGGAGGATTATGTAATGGCAACTATTACAGCAGGTGATTTCCGTAACGGAGTAACGATCGAATTCGAAGGTAATATTTATCAGATCAT
>CAJOMI010000032.1 GCA_905235545.1 uncultured Lachnospiraceae bacterium
CGTAAATTGCTACTTGCTCATGTTTTAGCGGTCCTCAGATAAAAATGTGCATTTGTGCAAGCACAAGCACATTTTTACCTTTTGACCTTGGCATCATGATATTGAGGTTGAAAGGAGCATGACATATATGTGGTTTGATATTGCGGAAGGAGTATTGCTTCCATTTCTTGGAACAAGTTTGGGAGCGGCATGTGTATTTTTTTTAAAGAATCGGATGAGCGAACGATTAGAGCGCGCACTGACGGGATTTGCTGCCGGAATCATGGTGGCGGCATCCTTCTTTAGTTTACTGCTCCCCGCACTTGAACAGAATGAAGATATGGGACGTCTGGCGTTTGTTCCTTCAACCATTGGATTTTTGATCGGAATGCTGTTTCTTTTGGTTTTGGACGTTATCACACCACATATGCACATGGATCACAACGAGGAGGGACCGAATGTCGGATTAAAAAAAACAACCAAGCTTGTCCTTGCGGTAACACTGCATAACATTCCTGAGGGAATGGCAGTGGGAGTTGTGTATGCGGGATGGATGTATGGGAATACGCAGATCAGCGTGATGGGTGCATTTGCTCTTTCTATGGGAATTGCAATTCAGAATTTTCCGGAAGGCGCGATTGTATCCATGCCGCTTCGGGCGGAAGGTATTCCCAAAAAGAAGACATTTTTATACGGGGTTCTTTCCGGAATTGTGGAACCGATTGCAGCAGTGATCACGATATTTGCAGCCGGTGTATTGGTACCGGTTTTGCCGTATCTGTTAAGCTTTGCGGCCGGAGCCATGCTCTACGTTGTGGTGGAGGAGTTGATTCCGGAGATGTCGGAAGGAAAGCATTCCAATATCGGAACGATATGCTTTGCTCTGGGTTTTGTGGTGATGATGGCATTGGATGTGGGACTTGGATGAAATGTTCTGGTTATTCTTTTGAATTCGTGATAATTCAGATTTCTGGTTTAAGTCGGGCATTGTTTAATCTTTATTACATAAGCAATAAGATTTTCTTTATAATTTATAATATAAGTAGTTTAATTTTCTCTTGACAGATGAGAAGAATATGCTATAATTTTATTTGATATATGAACGATTGTTCATATATCAAATAAAAGAAAAGAGGGAATTTCTATGAAAAAGACGTATAAGATTGATGTGGATTGTGCAAACTGTGCCAATAAAATGGAAGAGGCTGCAAAGAAGACGGCAGGTGTTAAGGATGCGACTGTGAATTTTATGTTGCTCAAGATGATTGTAGAGTTTGAGGATGGAGCAGATGCAAAGGCAGTTATGCAGGATGTCCTGAAAAATTGTAAGAAAGTAGAGGATGACTGTGAGATCTTCCTGTAGCAAAAGGAGTGCTGTCTTGTCTAATTGTTGTGGCGGTCATAACAAAAATTGGAGAGGTGATTTGTCATGAATAAGAAGCAGAAAAAAATATTCACTCGAATTATTATCACTGCGTTATTGCTCATTCTGCTTTCGCTTGTTTGCGGTGAGCGTTTCGGAATTTCTTTGATTGCGGAGAATCGGATTTTGCAGCTGATACTATATCTGGTTCCGTATTTTATAATCGGTTATGATATTTTAAAAAAAGCGTTTAAGGGAATCCTGAACCATCAGGTTTTTGATGAGAATTTCCTGATGGCGGTGGCAACGGTTGGCGCTATGATACTGGGGGATTACCGTGAAGGAGTTGCCGTTATGCTGTTTTATCAGATCGGTGAATTGTTCCAAAGTTATGCGGTGGGAAAGAGCAGGAAAAACATCAGCGATTTGATGGATATCCGCCCGGATTATGCAAACATCGAAAAGGATGGTTCCATCGAGCAGGTGGATCCGGATGAGGTGGAAATTGGTTCGGTGATTGTGGTCCAGCCCGGGGAAAAGGTGCCGATCGATGGAATGATCATTGAAGGAAATGCGACTCTGAACACCAGTGCATTGACCGGCGAGAGCATACCGAGAGAAGTTTGTACCGGTGATGAGGTGATCAGCGGATGCATTGATATGACAGGAGTTCTGCGGATTCGGACGACAAAGGAATATGGAGAATCCACGGTTTCGAAAATATTGGATTTGGTTGAGAATTCCAGTTCCCGAAAAGCAACATCCGAGAATTTTATTTCCAAATTTGCAAAATACTATACACCTGCCGTCTGTTACGGTGCACTGGCACTTGCAGTTTTGCCACCGCTGATCGGGATGTTGATTCTGGGGATTGCTCCCGGTTGGGGGAAATGGATCTATCGCGCATTGACATTCCTGGTAATCAGTTGTCCGTGTGCGGTAGTGATCAGTGTGCCGCTTACCTTCTTTGCGGGAATCGGCGGTGCGAGTCATGCCGGTGTTTTGGTAAAAGGATCCAATTATCTGGAAACCCTTGCCAAGACGAAGTATGTTGTATTTGATAAGACCGGTACGATGACGAAAGGTGTGTTTGAAGTAAGCGGGATTCATCACAATAAGATGGAGGAGACAAAACTTTTGGAATATGCCGCATTGGCGGAGAGTTTTTCCTCCCATCCAATCAGTAAAAGTCTGCAGCGGGCATACGGCAAAGAGATCGATCAGAGCCGGGTGACGGATGTGGAAGAGATTGGTGGAAACGGTATCACTGCAAAAGTAGACGGTGTTTCGGTTGCTGTCGGCAATGACAAATTGATGAAACGGCTATCCGTCGAATATCGGGAGTGCCATGAGATCGGAACGATCGTTCACGTTGCGATAAACGGCGATTATGCCGGACACATTCTGATTGCGGATCAGATCAAGCCAAATGCGAAGGAAGCGATTGAGGCACTCAAAAAAGCGGGCATTAAAAAAACGATCATGCTGACCGGAGATGTTAGAAAAGTTGCGGATAATGTATCAAAGGAACTTGGGATTTCCGAAGTGTACAGCGAATTGCTTCCGGCTGACAAAGTTGCTAAGGTGGAAGAATTGATTGAAAGCAAGGGTGATAAGGAAACGCTTGCATTTGTGGGAGACGGGATCAATGATGCACCGGTGCTTTCCAGAGCAGATATCGGAATTGCGATGGGAGCTCTTGGCTCCGATGCTGCGATAGAAGCGGCAGATATTGTTCTTATGGATGATGATCCGTTAAAGATATCCAAAGCTATCCGGATTGCGAGAAAATGCATTCGAATTGTCTACGAGAATATTTATTTTGCCATTGGCGTCAAACTTATATGCCTTGGCCTTGGAGCGTTTGGTATTGCCAATATGTGGGTTGCGATCTTTGCGGATGTTGGTGTTATGGTAATCGCGGTACTCAATGCGATCCGCGCACTCCGGGTGAAAAAATGAAAACGGAACCGTTCTGTGTTGGTGTTAAACAGTAAATTGTAACAATTTTAGAAAATTTTAGAAATAATTAAAGAAAAGGCATTGCTTTTTCACGTTCATTTTAGTATTATATGTAATGGTTAACTTATGTACTCAAAGGATTCATTTGAGACAGAGCAATATCACAAGTTGAAAGGAGATAATATCACTATGAGTTACTTGGAGATTGAAAAAGTAATCGGAAGAGAGATTCTGGATTCCAGAGGAAATCCAACCGTTGAGGCAGAGGTTACTTTGTTTGACGGAACTGTTGCAAGAGGAACTGCACCGAGTGGAGCTTCTACAGGTGAGTTCGAAGCATTGGAGTTAAGAGATGGCGACAAGGCCAGATATTTAGGAAAGGGTGTTTCTAAGGCAGTTGAGAACATCAATACAATCATCAACGATGCAATCGTTGGATTAGATGCATCTGATATTTACGCAGTTGATAAGGCAATGATCGATGCAGACGGAACAAAGGATAAGTCAAAGCTTGGTGCAAACGCTATCCTTGCTGTTTCTATCGCAACTGCAAGAGCTGCTGCTACAGCACTTGACATTCCGTTATATCGTTTCTTAGGTGGTGCATCCGGTAACCGTCTTCCGGTTCCTATGATGAACATCTTAAACGGTGGTGCACATGCTACCAATACCGTAGATACACAGGAATTCATGATTATGCCGGTTGGTGCTCCGAGTTTCAAGGAAGCACTTCGTTGGTGTGCTGAGGTATTCCATGCATTAGCTTCTATCCTGAAAGCTAAGGGACTTGCTACATCAGTAGGTGATGAGGGTGGTTTCGCACCAAACTTGTCAAGTGATGAAGAGACCATCGAGACAATTCTTGAGGCTGTTAAGAAGGCAGGATATGAGCCTGGTAAGGATTTCATGATCGCTATGGATGCTGCTTCTTCTGAGTGGAAGAGCGAAAAAGGAAAAGGATACTACAAACTGCCGAAGGCCGGTACAGAGTTTACTTCTGACGAGCTGATCGAGCACTGGGCATCTCTCGTTGAGAAGTATCCGATCATCTCCATCGAAGATGGTTTGGACGAAGAGGATTGGGAAGGATGGCAGAAGCTTACAGCAAGACTTGGCGACAAGGTTCAGCTTGTAGGTGATGACTTATTCGTAACCAATACAGAGAGACTTGCTAAGGGTATTGAGTTAGGAGCAGGTAATTCTATCCTGATCAAGTTAAATCAGATCGGTTCTGTATCTGAGACCTTAGAGGCTATTAAGATGGCTCATAACGCAGGTTATACCGCAATTTCTTCTCATCGTTCCGGTGAGACAGCAGATACAACAATCGCTGACCTTGCTGTTGCACTTAATACTTGCCAGATCAAGACAGGTGCTCCGAGCAGATCTGAGCGTGTTGCTAAGTACAATCAGTTACTTCGTATTGAAGAGGAACTTGGCGATAGCGCTGTATATCCGGGTCTTAAGGCATTTAATGTTAAGAGATAATCCGATATTATCTTATGACTAATACACTTTTATAGTGATATGTAACATCAAACATCTTCTGTGGACATCATTCCTGATGCACAGAAGATGTTTTTTTCTGTATATATGATACGGATACAAGTCCTTTTGTTGTATTTGGCGAAGATATAGTATGATGTATGTATATGTTTAGGAATGTTTGGGTATTGAAATACGGAATAAAATATTGTACAATGAAATCCGAGTATTTTACTCGGAATAAAAACAGAAGGTAGGTATTTGTATGTCAGATAAGCTGGTGGCCATAGAAAATGTGAGCGCAAGTGTAGAAGAAGATCGGATTCTCAACGGAATCAATCTTCAAATCGGTAAAAATGAAACCCATGTTCTGATGGGACCAAACGGTGCGGGTAAATCTACGTTAGGCAATGTTTTGATGGGAAACCCGGCCTATCATCTTGAAGGCGGCAAGATTTATTTTGACGGAGAAGACATTAGTTCAGAGTCTGCGGATAAGAGAGCAAACAGAGGAATGTTCATGTCCTTTCAGAATCCGTTGGAAGTTCCGGGACTTTCTTTGGAAGAATTCATTCGTAATGCGATTCGTCAAAAGACCGGCAAACCAATCAAGATATTTCAGTTCAAAAAACAGTTAGCGTCGGTGATGGAACTTTTAAACATGAATCCGTCCTATGCGGCGAGAGATTTGAATGTCGGATTTTCCGGCGGTGAGAAGAAGAAAGCCGAAATCTTGCAGATGCTGATGTTGGAACCGAAATTTGCAATTTTAGATGAAACGGATTCCGGTTTGGATGTAGATGCAGTGCGGACGGTTTCAAAGGGAATTCAGGAATATCAGAAGAAAGAGGATGGCTCGCTTTTGATCATCACGCATTCCACCAGAATTCTGGAATCTCTCAAAGTGGATTATACCCATATTCTTGTCAATGGGAAGATCGTGAAGACCGGAGACGCTTCTCTGGTTGACGAGGTAAATGAATACGGATTTGAGAAGTATATAAACTAAACGGGAGGAGACCGACATACTATGAAGGATGAATTTCGCCAGGATCCACCGATTGATATCGCTGGAGAACAGGATCGGATCCTGTTAGACGGAGTAGAGCGTGAACTCTATGATTTTATAGATGAAGAGAATGCGGACAACTTCTACCGAATGAAAGAAGGTCTGACAGAGGATATTGTCCGCCAGATTTCCGAAGAGAAGCATGATCCGGAGTGGATGTTAGAATTCCGCTTGAACTCGCTAAAAATATATGATGAGATCAAAGTACCTGATTGGGGACCGCCAATCGACGGTCTCAATATGGAACAGATCGCAACCTATGTGCGTTCCAAGAAAGATATGGTAAGCAACTGGGAGGAAGTTCCGGAAGATATCAAGAACGCATTTGAAAAATTGGGAATTCCGCAGGCGGAGAGAGAATCGCTTGCCGGTGTGGGAGCACAGTATGACTCCGAACTGGTATACCACAATGTCAGAGAAGACGTGGAAAAGCAGGGTGTGATCTATACGGATATGGAGAGTGCTCTGATCGGAGAATATGCGGATATGGTAAAGGATCATTTCATGAAACTGGTTCCACCGACCGATCACAAGTTCGCGGCACTGCACGGAGCGGTATGGTCAGGCGGTTCCTTTGTCTATGTGCCAAAGGGCGTGAAGGTGGAGATTCCGCTGCAGTCTTACTTCCGACTCAATGCAAAGGGAGCCGGTCAGTTTGAACACACGCTGATCATTGTCGATGAAGGTGCGGATCTGCATTTCATTGAAGGCTGTTCGGCACCAAAGTACAACATCGCGAATCTGCATGCCGGCTGCGTGGAGTTATATGTGGCAAAGAATGCACATCTTCGCTATTCCACGATCGAGAACTGGTCCAAGAATATGTACAACCTCAACACCAAGCGTGCGATTGTGGAGGAGGGAGGAACGATTGAATGGGTTTCCGGTTCTTTTGGTTCCCACGAGTCCTATCTGTATCCGACTTCTGTTCTCAAAGGGGACAATTCGCATGCAGAATTTACCGGTGTGACCTTTGCGGGCAAAGGTCAGAATCTGGATACCGGTGCCAAAGTGATCCATATCGGTAAGAATACATCTTCCTTTATCGATACCAAGTCCATCTGTAAGGGCGGAGGAATCAGTACTTATCGAAGTTCGGTAGAGGTGAGAAAGAGTGCGGAAGGTGCCAAGGCGTCCGTAAACTGCGGATCGTTGATGCTGGATTCCATCTCCCGTTCCGATACGGTTCCGGCAATTGATGTCCGAACCAGCAAGGCGGATATCGGACATGAGGCAAAGATTGGACGGATCAGCGATGAAGCGGTCTTTTATCTGATGAGCCGGGGAATCAGCGAGGCGGAAGCGAGAGCAATGATCGTCAGTGGTTTCTGTAGCCCGGTGAGCAAAGAACTTCCGTTGGAATATGCAGCGGAGATGAATAATCTGATTAAGTTGGAAATGGAGGGAGGCTGATTATGGATATCAAAGTAAACCATTTGCCGGTCCTTACATGGAATCAGTTGAAATTAAATGATACAACCATAACAATAGAAGAAATACCAATCGGGACACCGAATGTTTATCGCAGTCCGGTTGATCTGCCGGATGGCGTTACATTGGAACAGAATGTAAACAGTCAGGATCTTCAAGATCGTTTCGACGCACTTGGGATCAGCAATCCACCGGAGAAAGTGGTTGCCGGAAAAGTCCCAATGTACAATACACAGAAGTTTGCAACCGGAATGGGTGGCGCAATCGATGAATGGATGAAGCAGAAGGATGTGACAGCCGAGGTCTTTACGGTAGAGAGCAACTTCCGATCTGAGGAACCATTGCTTTTCCAATATGCAATTCCTGCCGGCAGCAGTACATTAGAGCGAACGCTGATCCATGCAAAGGAAGGTTCCGAGAGTACATTTATCCTGTATTATATGGCGGATAAGGATGCTGCAGAAGGGGAACCGAATGCCGGTAAGACAGCTGCAGATGAGGCACATGATATAAGAAAGACGGCGACGGATAAGAGTGGGACCATTAACGGAGTGCAGACCTACATCTATTTGGAAAAAAATGCAAAGGTACATCTGCATGTCGTACAAACACTTGCCCCCAAAACTACATTTTTCCATGATATCGGAAGTTTCAGTCAGGATAAATCCGAGTTTACCCTTACCAAACTGGATCTCGGTGCATTGACAGTCTATGAGGGATTAAACGAAACACAAATGGGAGATAAGAGTGTATTTTCTTCCGATCTCGGATATGTTGGTATAGCCGGCAGTAAAATGGACATCAATTATAACGATGTCTTCTGGGGCAAGAAGGCCGAAGGTAGAATGTATTTCAAGGAAGCGCTGTTAGACGATGCGAAAAAGACATTCCGCGGAACCGTGGATTTCAGACAGGATTCGGTCGGATCGGTCGGAGATGAACAGGAAGATATTATATTGCTTGGTGATGATATTGTAAACAAGACAATTCCATTGATTCTTTGTGAGGAAGAAGATGTGGAGGGAAGACATGCATCGACCATCGGCAGCTTGTCGGAAGAGATGCTTTTCTACATGCAGACGCGCGGAATTGACCCGCAGAAGGCAGCGGAACTGATGGTGACAGCGAATATTAACAGTATCAGTAAAAAGATACCATCTGAGGAGATTCGGACAGCGACGGATAAGTTCATCTGTCGGATTTTCAATCCATCCTGTCATAACTGTTAAAAAAAGCCATTACGAGGAAGACAGGAAGAATCAGTAAGACAGAAAAATGAAGGAGACAGGCATATGAATATTGCAGAGATTCGAAAAGATTTTCCGATACTTGCGGATGAGAGATATATTTATTTTGACAATGCGGCGACCAGCCAGCGGCCGAGACAGGTTTTGGAAGCGATTGAGAGCTTTTATAAAGAAACCAATGCCAATCCGCTGAGAGGACTTTATGAATGGAGCATCGGGGCGACGGAACGATATGAAGCAGCCAGACACAAAGTGGCGGAACTGTTACATGCAAAGGAAGACTGTGAGATTGTCTTTACCCGTAATTCGACGGAATCACTCAATCTGGTGGCATACAGTTACGGGTTGTCGACGTTAAAAGAAGGGGACGAGATCGCCCTTACCGTGATGGAACATCACAGTAATATTTTGCCGTGGCAGATGGTTGCCGCAAAAACAGGGGCGCGCTTAGTCTACTTAGAGCCGGATGCAGAAGGGTATTTTGGAGAACAGGAACTTGCAAAGATCACGGATCGCACGAAGATTGTTGCGATGACTATGGTTTCCAATGTGCTCGGCGTGACAAATCCGATCAAGGAGGTAGCGAAGCTTGCGCATCAGCACGGAGCAGTGATCGTGGTAGACGGTGCGCAGTCCACTCCGCACAAAGCAGTGGATGTGCAGGATCTGGATGCGGATTTCTATGTATTTTCCGGACATAAGATGTTGGGACCGATGGGAATCGGTGTCCTCTATGGCAAACGTGATCTGTTGGAGGAGATGCCGCCATTTCTGACCGGTGGTGAGATGATCGAGACTGTGACAAGGGAGAGTGCCACATACGCCCAGTTACCGGCCAAGTTTGAGGCGGGAACCGTCAATGGCGGGGATGCAGTGGGACTGGCTGCGGCGATTGATTATCTGCAGGAGATTGGATTTGATGCGATTGAAGAGCAGGAGAATAAACTTGCCAAGCTGGCATTGGACGCCATGAAGGATATGGAACATATCACGCTTTACGGTGCAAGCGACCCGTATCGTCACAGTGGAATTGTCACATTCAATATCGAGGGCTGCCATCCGCATGATGTTTCATCAGTATTGGATTCGGAGCATATTTGTATCCGTGCAGGACATCACTGTGCACAGCCGTTGCTTCAGTATCTGGGTGTAAATGCTACCGCAAGGGCAAGTTTGTATTTTTACAATACAGAGGAAGAGGTGGAACGGTTCATCGATGCACTCGGGAAGGTGCGAGGATGGCTCGGATATTAAAAATAAAGTAACTATTTTCTATGGTCTTTTGAGAGAAAGAGGAAAAAATATGGATTTGAAACAAATATACAGAGAGATTGTCAACGAGCACAATCTGCATCCGGGACATAAAGGGGATCTGATCAGGCCGTGTTATATCAGAGAGGGTGTGAATCCGACCTGTGGAGATGATATCAATCTTCAGCTTGCGATTGATGACGATGGCGTGATCACTGAGGCATCTTTTAACGGTTCCGGCTGTGCGGTTTCCCAGGCGTCTGCCGACATTATGTTGGAAATGATAGAGGGCAAGACAAAAGAGGAAGCGTTGGAACTGGTGGACACCTTTATGGAAATGGTTCATGGAACTGCAACCGAAGAACAGATTGAAGAGTTGGAAGAGGCGGCTGCACTTCAGGATGTGGCACATATGCCTGCCAGAGCAAAATGTGCGACCCTTGGCTGGCATACATTGGAAAAGGTGTTGCGGGAAGATGTGAAAGCGTGAGGGCGGACTCGACTTCTTATACTTTCATAGCAATTCATGTCTCGCTCGCGAGATTTGGCGCCGGTTTTGCGACCGCTTTAGCGGGTCTTCCTCTGCAGATCCGTGCGCATCCTTGCGGAGCGTATATCTCAGGCGGGGGTCATCTTCGTCTGAGATAAAAAAAGCAGGAAACAATTGCGATTGTCTCCTGCTTTTTTTTACTTGATCGTGATGCAATGTCTGACTTCAGTAAATGACATTGATCATGCTGTGTCCGGTAATTACGCTCTTGACAAATATTCACCGGTACGGGTATCGATTGAAATCTTATCACCCTGATTGACAAATAAAGGTACGTTAAGAGTTGCTCCGGTTTCAACAGTACAAGGCTTGGTTGCTCCGGTTGCGGTGTTGCCCTTGACACCCGGCTCACATTCCGTTACCTCTAATACAACGGTAATCTCCGGTTCAATTGCGAATACATTACCTGCATGGGAAACCACTTTTACATTCTCATTCTCTTTGACAAACTTAAGAGAATCACCAACGATATCTGCACCAAGTGCGATCTGGTCATAAGTCTCATTATCCATGAAATAGTATAAATCACCATCTGCATACAAATACTGCATATTCTTTCTGTCGATATGTGCAGTCTCACATTTCTCGGTCGGACGG
>CAJOMI010000033.1 GCA_905235545.1 uncultured Lachnospiraceae bacterium
TACATATCCTGAATAATTGTAGTAGATCTTCTGGTCTAACTTCTTACCGGTTACTTTGATCTTATCAGCATTTATAACGATTACATAATCACCGGTATCGATGTGCGGAGTATAAGTCGGCTTATTCTTACCTCTCAATACCTTTGCGATCTCTGATGATAAACGTCCTAATGTATGTCCTGTAGCATCAACTACATACCACTCTCTGTTAATTGTTGATGGGCTTGCCATATAACTTTTCATGGTGTTCCTCCTTATAATAATCCTATAAATTCTCGTCCGATACGCATTCTGTGAACGTCTTGCAATGTCCGAAACAATTCGTTCATCCACGTATGCTCCGACGTACTCGATATCCTTCGCCTCGATCAAGTCGGGATAAAATGATGAAGCCAAGGCGGTAACAAACCATATAACACCGGGGCTAATGGTATTATATAGCCATACCTTCTGTCACACTGAACCATTATATTATAAATGAATATCCATGTCAACGAGTTTTTTCTACATTTTACCTTTTTTTCAACTGCTTATCCAGTTTCCTGCGAATCGTTTTCTTCGTAGATTTGTAAGTAATCTTTTTCAACTTCTTACATCCCTTAACTACATTCTTTCCTACCTTTGAAATGTTCTTTCCCACAGTAAGTTTGGAAAGCGATTTACAATTTTTAAATGCATTGTTATCGATTGCAGTTACTTTATACTTTTTGCCCTCAATCTGAATGGTGTTCGGAATGGTAACCTTCTTCACTTTTTTGTTCTTTACGCCGATAACGCTCACTGTCTTTGCAGAAGCAGTGGATTTTGTCACTTTATATTTTACATTATTTATTGTGACAACTTTGCCTTTCTTAATCGTTGAAGAAGTATCCGTTTTCCGTTCTTCCGTAGTTGTATTTCCTGTCTTGGAATCCCCATCTTTGACCGTCGGCGTTTCTGTGGTTTTCTTAGGATCATCCTCTTGGATTTCTGTAGTCGGATTCTTTTGTGAATCTTCTGTAGCGACACCCTGTATCCGGGTGGACTCTTCATCGGCGCCTTCGCCCGGTGTCCCGGTTGAATCTTCTTCGGAACCTGCGCCAGGTGTCCCGGTTGAATCTTCTCCGGAACCTGTGCCCGGCGTCCCGGTTGAATCTTCTTCGGAGCCTTCGCCCGGTATTCCGGTTGAATCTTCTTCGGAATCTGTATTCGGATCCTCGGAAGTATTTTCCTCATCGCTTGTATCTTCCTCATCCTCGAGAACCTTAGAAGTTACAGTTGCCTCGATATTCTCCTTATTGTCAGTAACCAGTTTTGTCCAAATATCATCTTCAACCAACTCGCCATTTACCTTAAATTCCGCAATTTCATATCCTTCCTCTGCTTCCGGAATTAAAACAACGGTCTCACCCGGCAAATACTTCTTTGCACCGATTATAAAGCTGCCCTCGTCATTATCCGATGTCACGGAAATGGTGCCGTCCTCCACACCAATGCTGTAGATGCCTATCAATTCATCACCGTATAAATATTCCAAGTCTTTCATTTCATCAGAGTCTGCATATTCGAACGGATTGATATTCTTCTGTTTTTCCCCGCCCTTATAGAAAAGCCCATACCAGACTGATGGAGCATAATCATAACCGCTGATCACGTAAAGCTTGTCTCCGACTGTTGTGATAAAGCTTGTATTTCCGTAAAGCTGCGTCTTGTTAAGAGAAAATCCTGTATTTTCAAATTGGTCTGCATCTGCATTGTAAATCAGGGTATCCCCTACCTTCTCAGCATTGATACCGGAATAGATCACTCCACCGTCTACCAGGCCGATCGCACAATCATAATAAGATACGGTAGCATCCTTGTTTTCACTATTCTTATACTCCAATTCTTCGATCGCTCTGCTGTCTAAAGCAGCTGCTTTGGAAAGTTTAAATTCTTTTCCATCATATACAATATTTGCCGGGAACTGATCCTCTTTTCCGTTGCTTCCCAAAGTGATCACAAGTCTGTTATCAATCTGGAGTGCTTTTGCAAAATATCTTGCCTCAGGAAGTTCGAGATTCAGCTTATTCCATGTCGCATTCCAATCATCCTTCTCCCGATTTTCTTCCTCTGTCTCTTTTGCTTCTTCTGTCTCTTCGAATTCCGCTTCGTTCGGTTTCAGCACATAGATACTCTTTGTCGCAGAACCATTATCGGTATTTAAGCCTCCAAGGAGATAGAATTCCCCGTTATAGGCTGCCAATGTATATCCGATATAATCTTCAAATTCCTTCGGAAAATCCGCCGCTTTACGCCATTCACCGCTGTTTTCATCAAAAGCGGCCAGAATCGTGTTCTCCGTATATCCCGCATCTAATTTCAAAACATTATAAATGGTCTGATTCGTATAAACATAATCTGCCATCGGTTCCACGGTATAGTCTAATAAACGGCTGTACTCATCGCCAAACATAGTAGTGTTAAAACCATCTCCGATTGTATTAAATACCGTTTCATCCTCTTCCTGCTGCATAGCGGAATAGCTGACAAAGCCATCACGATCAATATAGTAGATACCGTTACCATCCGAAACGACATCTCCTCCGTTTATTGTTAAGGTACCGACGGATTCGGAATTGTATTTCTCTCCCTTTGATATAAAGATATTCCTGGTGATCACTTCGCCATCTTTTTCAATACTAAGTTCTATCGTCTCATTGTTATATGCAGAAATATCCAGTGCGATCGCACTGCTTTCCGCAGCAATTGGTTCTACCTCTTCCCTGTTGACAGACACTTTGGCAGTTTCTAAAGAAAATCCATATATCACAAGTTTATCCTCTTCCAGCTCAATATGGTCTACCAGCATTCCCGGTGTATCAACATTCGCCAGATCCAATACACCTCCGGTTGCCGTAATATTCTCAAGCGCTTCTGCCTTTCTCACGCTACCCAGAATTCTGGATTTTATATCTATAATATCATCATCCGGATATGCCTGTGAAACTGCTGCAACCGCACCTGTAACATACGGTGCTGCCATAGATGTTCCATTATAAAAATCATATTTTCCAAACTCTTCTTCCGCCACATTTTCTTTACTCAGGCCAAGGTCGTCAAGATAGATTTCGTAGTCACCGTCAGCTAATACCTGCAGGTCAAACCGTAAAGCTCTTGCCTCCCGCTTCCCGGCTACTGCATTTAACGGAATCGCAACATGATCCCAATAATTGCTGTCTGCAACACCGAATCCATCTATGACTGTTTCTTTTTCCGCATTATAGACACCTTCCTCATCCACTTCAGAATCAGAGACGCTTAAAACAGAATACGGCATTTTCTCAAGCGAATCAACGACCGGCCCCGAAGTAGAGATTCTTAACATAAAACTACAGTATGTCGGTGTACTTGAAATCACCTGATCGTATGGTATCGTCAATCCATACATATCTCCTTCTTTAGCATCTTTGATCGTCCACTTTAAACATGCGCTCTGCTCTGTTTTT
The DNA here is from genome assembly GCA_905235545.1 of uncultured Lachnospiraceae bacterium. Taxonomy (GTDB): domain Bacteria; phylum Bacillota; class Clostridia; order Lachnospirales; family Lachnospiraceae; genus CAG-590. The sequence goes on from CAJOMI010000033.1 coordinate 3,468, forward strand.
TCACCAAAGAATATGTCCTTCGTCGTCTCTACCGTTACCTCTCCGGCGCCCTCTTCATTATAGATACCATATTGAAAACTGTTTTCTTCCCGATCGACACCTTCTAAATATCCATTGTTGTCAGAAATCTGTTTTACACTACTGCCGTTGAAATCCTCATAATACCGGCATAATTCATCCGGATTCTCGTAAATACCCGGATTAAATATCGGCTCGTTGACGGACGATAAAATATCTGCTCCCGGAGCTCCCAAATCGACCTTCTCTTTACCATAGTTTGAAAATGCCGCAAGTTCATCTTTCTCATTGGTTGCAGCTACTGAGACAATGTACGGACTGTCAATATTACATGGGAATGTGTCGGTTTCATCATTATTTTTGCCTGCATTACCGGCTGCACACACAGAAAGAGCACCATTCTCTCCTACCAGATCGACCAATTCCCTGAAAATATAATTCTCCTCTTCTTCTACTTGTTCTCCCCAGGAGTTGTTAACAGCAACGACATTTACACCTTCAAGCTGGGCTTTATAAATATAATTGTATGCTCCCACTGCCTCAAAAGTAGAACCATTGCCTTCTGCATCAAATACCTTGAGTGCCATGATCTTAATGTTGGAATCCGTCGCAATACCTGCTATTCCCTTTTTGTTATTTGCAGATGCTGCCATAATACCGGCGCAATGTGTTCCATGTCCACAGTCATCTAACGGATCATCATCTTTATTTACAAAATCGTAACCGTGTTTCCCCTTAAAACTCTTGGACAAATACGGATTGTTCCACACTGCATCCACCAAATCCTCATGTTCATAATCGATACCCGTGTCGACTAAAGCGATTACTCTATCCTCTGAATCCGAATTTTGTTCCAAAGCGGACACCTTGACATCTGCACCCGCCGAACCACCATTTTGTCCCAGATTTTCAAGTGCCCACTGATACTTTGCGTAAGTATCGTCTGTACCTGTCAGATAAATCCTGTAATTGGGTTGAATATATTGAATACTGCTTTCGGATTCTAACTGCTTGATCAGATCCTTAGTAGAATACTTGTCGGATTTCAAAAGGGATACCTTAAAATCTGCATTCCGGTCCGCAGCAGCACCATTTTCATTTCCTTCTGCATTCCGGTCCACAGCAGCGCCATTTGCCTTTACTCCGGCATTTTCATTTACCTCTGTGCTGTCAAAATCATAAGTTTCCACGATCTCAATATCTTTCAAAACGCCTTTTCCGGACTGTAAGGTCTTTGTCTTGGAAGATGTATCTTTGCATAAAACTATGACTTCACCTTCCACATAAGACGTTTCTTCCTGTTTTTGCTGTTCCGTTATGAGATTCTTCTTATCGTTTCCTTCTACAACAAAAGTCTTCGCGCTGACTCCGGACGATGAAGATATGACCACGCCCGCTGCAAGCAGGAAAGACAAAACTCTGCTCCACTTTTTCTTCATTTCATGCCTCCTGATATAGAATGTATTATCAAATTGTTCCTCTGCATTTCCGGATGAACAACTCCAACGTTTCTTAATATATCCCTTTTCTCTTCCCCATTCAATATAGAAAACATGAAATAATTCTTAAAAGTTTCTTAAGTGCATTACCCCTTACCGGTATTCAATCTCCATCAATGTAAGACCGCAGGCTGCCGCCTTGTGTCCTGCCTTCGTCCGGTCCTTCGCCTCAAGGATTTCCTTCATCTGTTCCGGCGGAATCATCCCCATGCCGACTTTCAGCAGGGATCCCACAATGATCCTCACCATATTATATAAGAAGCCGTTCCCTTTCATCCGGATCCGGATCAGATTTCCCTCCCGGATGACTTTGATCTCATATATCGTCCGCACTGTGTTTTCCACATCTGTTTTGGGTGTGCAAAAACTCTTAAAATCATGTTCTCCCACCAGATAGTCAGCCCCCTGCTGCATTTTCTCCTCATCCAGATGAAAGTACACAAAATGAGAGTATAACCGCATCATCGGATCCGGAAACTGTGCATTATATATGCGGTATTCATAAGTCTTTCTCGTATCACAGTATCGCGGATGGAAGTCGGCGGGAACCTCTTCTGACTTCTGAATCCGTATGTCGTCCGGTAAAAGATTGTTGATGGCATAACTGATCTTCTCCGGTGGCATTGTCACATCTGCGTCAAACACCGCAACATTACCCAATGCGTGTACACCGGAGTCCGTCCGGCTGGCACCGATCACAACAATCTCTTCGCCAAAAAATCTGCTGAGTGTCTTATTCAACACCTCTTCCACCGTAATTCCGTTTTTCTGTATCTGCCAGCCACAATAATTGGTTCCATCGTATGCAACTGTAAGTTTAATCCGCTTCATACCTGTCCTCCTGCTTCTTATTTCCATCTACCCCGATACTTCTCAAAACTGGTATGTCAAATGATACTCAGTCGGAGCTTGTACCCCGACTGAGTTAAAACCGGACCGCAAGCACAATCATGCCCGCCAGATACAGGAAGATCACTCCGTATGCAATGTAATCTCTTCTCTGATACTTGAGCGGTTTCATCTTAGTCCTGCCATCTCCCCCGTGATAACACCTTGCATCCATCGCCAGTGCAAGCTCATTGCTTCGTCTGACCGCAGATACAAAAAGCGGTATCATGATCGGCATAAGCTTCTTTATTCTTGCGAAAAAATTTCCCTCATTAAAATCTACGCCTCTCGCCATCTGTGCTTTCATGATCTTATTCAACTCCTCGATCAGAATCGGCACAAAGCGAAGTGCCAATGACATGATCATGGCAAACTCATGAACCGGAACATGTAATATCTTCATCCAGGAAAGCATCTTCTCCAGACCGTCCGTCAGTGCATTGGGCGTTGTGGTATACGTCATCATACTCGAACCTATGATCATAAATACCAGCCGAAGTCCAAGATATATGGCAGAGGATAGTCCCTCCTTTGTAATACAAAGCCATTTCCACTCAAACAAAACCGTCGTTCCCTTCACAGCAAACAGATTCATGACCACCGTGAACAGGATCAATACCGCAAGCGCTTTCAATCCCCGTCCGATAAACCGGAAAGGAACATGCGACACTGCAATATAGATCACCAAAGTCACAAAAGCTGCCAGATAGGAAACCGGATTCCGTGAAAAAAAGAGACTGATCACATAAACGAGTGTAAAGATAACCTTGACTCTTGGATCCAGTTTGTGGATCACGGATTCGGTATTATAAAATTGTCCGATTGTTATATCTCTAACCATTTTTCAATTACCTGTTTAATTTTGTCAATTCCTTATAAATGTCTTTTTTCCTGTATTTCGTGGTATCTACATCAAATCCTTCTTTTTTCAGATCATGCAGAAGCGTAATTCCGGTCGGTACCGCGAGCCCGATTTTTTGTAGTCTCTCGTCCTGTTCAAACACTTCCCAGACAGCACCGTCCATAATCTTCTCTCCCTGTTCCATCACAATGATCCGATCCGCGTATTCCGCGACTTCCTCCATGGAATGAGAGACGATCACAATCGCAATGTCCCGGGAGCGTTGCAATTCTTTTAACATATTTAACAATGACCTTGCAGTCAACGGATCCAGACCGGCAGTCGGTTCATCCAGCACAAGATACTCCGGCTGCATGGCGAGAACCCCTGCGATTGCCACCCGCCTTTTCTGTCCTCCGGAAAGTTGCAACGGTGAATTTTTGTAAATCGTTTCCGGTAGTCCGACTGCCTCAAGAGCCGCATGAGCCCTTTTTTTTGCCTCATCCTTCGATATTCCCAGATTCTCCGGACCGAAAAGAACATCTTCTTCTACCGTTTCCGCAAACAACTGATATTCCGGATACTGAAAAACAAGTCCGACTTTCTGCCGCAGTTCCTTGATTGGAAATTTCGGAGCTGATATATCTTTCCCGTTAAAATATACCGTTCCCTCTGTCGGAAGATACAATCCGTCCAAATGCTGCATCAGGGTGGATTTACCGGAGCCGGTATGTCCGATCACGGCAACAAATTCCCCCTTGGTAAGCTGCAAAGAAACATCTTTCAAAGCCAGTCGTTCATCCGCCAGACTTTTATTATATTGATAGCTGACGTGACAAAGGCGGATTCCCTCTTCCTCTATACGCTGATCCGTTTTTTCATCCTGATATAATTGCTCCGCCTTACATGGCTGCTCCTTCTTTTCCGGTCGCTTACCCTTGTACGACTGTTCCGTCTCGCATGGCTGCTCCTTCTTTTCCGGTCGCTCACCCTTGTACGACTGCTCCGTCTTGCATGGCTGCTCCTTCTTTTCCGGTCGCTCACCCTTGTACGACTGCTCCCTCTCGCAAAGCTGTTCCTTCTCTTCTGTGTCCTCTTCAAGGTCTGACACACTCACATGATTTTCGGTTATATTCTCTTGCTCTTTCCCCTTATTTTTAAGAGCACTATTTTTCTCTGTCTCTATACCCGGTTTCCCCCGGTCTGCCATTCGTCCGGCATATTTGACGCAGAGCAAGTCACTCAATTGTTTACCGTCTTTTATATGTATTCTTTCCTCGTGCGTTATGATATTCTGATCCATCAAATAATCCAGATACTCATATAATTCCGGAAGACTGAGACCGCATTCCGCAAGCACCTGTTTTTTCAAAAAAATTTCTTCCGGTGACCCGTCCGCCATCAATGTTCCGTCTTTCATAACAAATACCTTATCTGCCGCAAGCACTTCATCCATATGATGCGTGATCAGAATGATCGTGATTCCCTGTTCTCTCTGTAGCTTTTTTGCCACCTCGATCATCTGTCTTCTTCCCTGCGGATCCAGCATTGCTGTTGCCTCATCAAAGATAATGCACTTCGGATTCATGGCCAGCACTCCTGCAATCGCCACGCGTTGTTTCTGTCCACCGGATAAATGATTCGGAGATTGATTGCGAAAGGACTCCATGCCCGTAATCGTCAATGCATCCTTTACACGATCCCGGATTTCCGTCGTAGGCACACCCAGATTCTCCGGTCCGAATGCAGTGTCTTCTTCCACCAGATTGCCAACAATCTGATTATCCGGATTCTGAAATACCATACCGGCGGTCTGTCGGATCTCCAGAAGCAGTTCTTCTTTGGTCGTATCCATACCGTCCACGATCACTTCTCCCTTTTTCGGAAATAATAATGCATTGATATGTTTTGCCAGAGTTGATTTCCCCGAACCGTTTCTTCCAAGAATTGCAATAAAATCACCCTGTTCCACTTCCAGTGTAATGTCCTTTAACGCATCGATAGCCTCTGTCACATTTCCATCTGCATCCCGTCGGAAATATTCAAATGTCAGTTTTTTGATATCAATCAATTTCATCCGCATTATCCTCTCATTCTGCATGCAGAATCGATCTTTTCAAGTAACATTTCTAATTATACAAAATAGACTGCTTTAATACAAGTAAAAAAAAAGAGACTGCAAAACAGCCTCTTTTCAGATAATGATTATACTAACTCGATGATAACTTCCATTGCTGCATCACCCTTACGTGGTCCAATCTTAATGATTCTTGTATAACCACCGTTACGGTCTGCATACTTTGGTCCATACTCGTTGAATAACTTCTCTGTCAAATCAACTTTCTTGGTTCCTCTCTTCTTGCCTGCTACATCATTCGGAACTTCAACAACCGGATAAAGAACCTTTAACATCTGTCTTCTGGCATGTAATTTTGAAGGCTGATCCTTCTTAACTGTCTTCTCTACTTCATCGTAAACAGTTACTTTCTTGCCATCGACAACCTCTTTGATTCTCTTGCCATCTTTGTCCTTCTTGGCAACCTTAGCAGTTACGGTAACTTCGTCATAGTTATCTTTTTCCTTTGCTGCCAATGTGATCAGGCTCTCGGTAATCTTGCGGATTTCTTTCGCTCTTGCCTCTGTTGTCTTAATCTTACCATTATATAATAGCTGTGTTACCTGATTGCGAAGCAATGCTTTTCTTGCTGCCTGCTTCTTACCAAGTTTTCTATACTTTGCCATGATGTATGTCCTCCTTCACTTTGCTTACTATTATTCGGCTTAAGTGTTCTCTCTTTTTATTCTTCTCCATTATTGAGAGATAATCCTAATTCTTTTAATTTATTCAGGACTTCTTCTAATGATTTGCGTCCCAAATTACGAACTTTCATCATATCCTCTGGAGTCTTACTGGTCAATTCTTCAACCGTATTGATACCTGCTCTCTTCAAGCAGTTGAATGAACGTACTGATAATTCCAACTCATCAATGTTCATCTCTAATACTTTTTCCTTCTCGTTATCTTCTTTCTCTACCATAACCTCTGCAGCTTTTGCATTCTCTGACAGATCAATAAATAAACTGAGATGTTCACTAAGTACCTTTGCTGCTAAGCTCACTGCCTCATCCGGTGCCAATGTACCGTTGGTATAGACATCCAATGTAAGCTTATCATAATCTGTGATCTGACCGACACGCGTATTCTCGACAGTAAGATTCACACGCTCAACCGGTGTATAAATGGAATCTACAGCAATCACATCAATGGAAGTATCTTCTTTTTTATTCTTGTCGGATCCGACATAACCTCTTCCCTTGGTAATGGTAAGTTCCATATCAAATCTTGCTTCCGGACCGCTAAGCGTAGCGATTACCAAATCCGGATTCAGAATTTCGATATCACTATCCACATGAATATCAGCAGCTGTGACAACGCCTTCGCCAATATACTCAATATAAGCCTGCTTTGGCTCATTGGAACTACTGTTATTCTTGATTGCCAATTCCTTGATGTTCATGATAATCTCAGTCACATCTTCCTTCACACCCGGAATCGAACTAAACTCATGCAAAACGCCTTTAATTTTTACATAGCTAACGGCCGAACCCGGTAATGAAGATAACATGATTCTTCTCAATGAATTACCAAGTGTTGTACCATAGCCTCTCTCTAAAGGTTCTACTACAAATCTACCGTATCTGTTGTCTTCTGAAATCTCTGCGATCTCAATTCTTGGTTTCAAACACGTTCGGAACCTCCTTCTGGGTTTTCTACTTATTACCGAGGATTACTTAGAATATAACTCGACGATAAGTGTCTCATTTACAGGAACATCAATCTGCTCTCTCAAAGGTATCTCTGTAACCGTACCGGAAAGATTCTCCTGATCTGCCTCTAACCATGCAGGAACCAATCTTCCACCGGTTGCCTCTAAGATATCTTTATATCTCTGAGAAGATTTGCTCTTCTCTCTGATTTCAATCTTATCGCCTGCTTTTACTCTGTAAGAAGGAATATTTACACATTTCCCATTTACCAGAACATGCTTGTGATCAACAATCTGTCTTGCTTCCTTACGAGTTCTTGCCAAACCTAAACGGAATAAAACATTATCCAATCTCAACTCAAGTAAAATGATCAGGTTTGGACCGGTCAATCCTTTCATTCTCTCTGCAGTTGCATAAAGATTACGGAAAGGTTTCTCCAAAACACCATAGATGAATTTGGCTTTCTGCTTCTCACGAAGCTGCAAACCGTACTCACTCATCTTTCTATTTGCTCTAACCAATTGTCTGTTTGATTTCTTATCAATTCCGAGATACATTGGCTCCATGCCTAAAGATCTGCATCTCTTAAGAACTGGGGTTCTATCTACTGCCATCTAACTGTACCTCCTATTACACTCTTCTACGTTTTGGTGGACGACAACCGTTGTGTGGAACCGGTGTCACGTCACGAATACTCAATACCTCAAGTCCTGCTGCCTGAAGCGCACGAATTGCAGCCTCACGACCGGAACCTGGTCCCTTTACCATAACGTCTACTTTCTTTAATCCGTGAATAAGAGCTGCCTTTGTTGCAGTCTCAGCTGCCATCTGTGCTGCATACGGGGTTGACTTCTTAGAACCCTTGAATCCTAATTCTCCGGCACTTGCCCATGAAAGAGCATTTCCCTCATTATCGGTTAATGTAACAATTGTATTATTAAAAGATGACTGAATGTGAGCCTGTCCGTGCTCAACGTTCTTCTTAACACGCTTTTTCGTCACTTTTTTTGTAACTTTAGCCATTAACTTAACCTCCTGTTAAATATAAATGAATCTTAATCTAAACCTGTGAACCGGGTTCACAACAAATATGCCCAAATACCAACTCTGCGAAGAGATTATTTCTTCTTGTTGGCAACTGTTCTCTTCGGACCTTTACGTGTTCTTGCATTTGTTTTTGTCTTCTGTCCACGAACCGGTAATCCCTTTCTGTGACGGATTCCACGGTAACATCCAATCTCCTGCAAACGCTTGATGTTCAATGCGATCTCTCTACGAAGATCACCTTCTACCATCTGTGTCTCATTGATGATCTCACTGATTCTCTTAACTTCTTCGTCTGTCAAATCACGAACACGAGTATCAGGATTCACATTTGCTTCTTTAAGGATACGCTGAGATGACGGAAGTCCAATACCATAAATATAAGTAAGACCGATCTCAACACGTTTTTCTCTTGGTAAATCTACACCTGAAATACGAGCCATTCTGACTGTGCACCTCCATAAATAAATTCTTTTTTCTGAAATGTTCGGAACTACTCACGTATCCGTATATCTCTATACGGGTGAAATGCATACGCTTTGGATCCATTCTATTAATATGTTGTGCAGGCTAATGACAACCCACACTACAGCCGCTTTCATTTTCATCTTCCATATCAATAATGATAATATAGAAGGAACTTCACACTGGGAATACAGTGCTACTTTGGTTAACAAACCTCACAAGGATATAAGATGGGCTATCATCTAACCTTGTCTCTGTTTGTGCTTCGGGTTCTCACAGATCACTCTGATACTGCCTTTTCTTTTAATGATTTTGCACTTATCGCAAATTGGTTTAACAGATGCTCTAACCTTCATTAAAATCTCTCCTTTCAAAACGGTATCGACTTGACTTTGCATCTTCAAGTCTAAGCGGACAAGCGAAAATGCCTTCCGATAAAGGAAATATCCTCAATCGGACAGACTTTACCTGTAAAAAGTCCACTACGAATTCATATTGTACCATTTCTGATAGCTGAATGCAAGTAAAATTTTCTATAATTTACATTTTTTTTACTTTCTTATTGCTACCCGGCTTTCCGATATTTAAGCTGCTGAGTATTCTCAGCAGCGTCTATTACCAAATTCCTATTTTTCTCTCCATTTAATTCTTCCCTTTGTCAGGTCGTATGGGGAAAGCTCCAATGTTACCTTATCGCCCGGTAATATCTTGATATAATTCATTCTCAATTTTCCACTGATATGAGCCAATACCCTGTGTCCGTTTTCCAACTCTACCTGAAACATTGCATTTGGCAATTTCTCAACTACTGTGCCCTCAATTTCAATTACATCTGCTTTTGACATATTGCATCCTCCTTATTAAATCGTTTTGTCTTTCTTTATTATAACGTAATACCCGGAGCCTGTGACAGAATCTCCGGTTCCCCTTCCGTGATCAAAATTGTGTTCTCATAATGTGCAGACGGAAGTCCGTCTGCAGTCACAACGGTCCAGTCATCATCTTCCCAATACACATCATAAACGCCCATATTGATCATCGGTTCCACTGCTATCGTCATACCCGGACGAAGTTTCATTCCTCTTCTAAGTCCGGCAAAATTTGGAACCTCAGGTTCTTCATGCAGGTTTGCACCAACACCGTGTCCAACGAGATCCCGAACGACAGAATACCCAAACGATTCTGCATAGTTCTGAACTGCTCTTCCGATATCTGCAATATGATTTCCCGGAACTGCCTGTTTGATTCCTTCAAAAAAGGATTGTTTCGTTACCTCTACCAACTTCTTCACTTCATCTTTCACTGCCGGCATGATCAAAGTTCTCGCTGCATCCGAGTGATACCCTTTATAGATAACACCTGCATCCAGACTTACGATATCATCTTCCTGAATAATGCGATCTTTGTTTGGAATTCCATGCACAACTTCTTCATTGATCGAAACACAAATTGATGCCGGATATCCATTGTAATTTAAAAAGGACGGGATACATCCATAGCTTCTGATAATTTCTTCTCCGATCCTGTCTACTTCTAAAGTAGACATTCCCGGTTTTACCTGTTTTGCAAGCTCTGCATGAGTAAGAGCGAGAATTCTTCCCGCCTCACGCATCAATTCAATTTCCGCTTTTGATTTAATTGAAACTGCCATTTTACTCACCCAGAATCTTTACTATTGCATCAAATACATCGTTCATGTCAACCGTTCCATCCACTTCAGCGATAACACCCTTATTGGTATAATAATCAATCAACGGCTGTGTCTGCTCATGATATACGGAAAGTCTGTTCTTTACGGTTTCCGGCTTGTCGTCATCCCGAATGATCAGATCGGAACCACATGTATCACATTTTCCTTCTACTTTAGTCGGACTGTATTTGATATGATATGTTGCTCCACATCCTACACAGGCACGTCTTCCACCCATACGTCGAATGATATTCTCATCCGGTACTTCCACATTGATCGCGTAATCAATACTCTCTCCGATTGCGGAAAGTGCTTTGTCAAGCGCCTCTGCCTGTGGAATGGTTCTAGGGAATCCATCTAATACGTATCCCTTTTCGCAATCCGGCTCTTTAAAACGGTCAATCACAAGGTCAACCACCAATTCATCCGGAACCAGAAGACCCTTATCCATATATTCTTTTGCCTTAGCGCCAAGTTCCGTACCATTCTTAATGTTTGCCCGGAATATATCGCCGGTAGAAATATGAGGAATTCCATATTTTGCCGCGATCATCTTTGCCTGTGTTCCTTTTCCTGCACCCGGCGCACCTAACATAATAATCTTCATACTGTAACCTCCTAAAAAATAAATTGTAAACGCACCTCGATTCCGCTTTCGCTCCATCTCGGTATTCGTTTCACTCACATAACTTTCTCATAACGCTTGTGACTGCAAGCAGTCACCGCGTTATTTCGAAAGTTATGTGAGTGAAATGCGACAAACCGCAGGGATACAGAGGGCTGTTTTCCTACGGTTTTGTCATTTTATTTATTTATCATTTAAAAATCCTGAATAATTGCGAACCAGCAACTGTGACTCTAACTGTTTCATTGTCTCGAGGATAACACCGACGATAATGATCAGTGATGTACCACCGAAGGAAACATCTGCCTTGAACACTCCGTTAAAGAAGATTGGAATGAGGGCTACGATAACCAGACCGGTTACTCCGATCAAAACAATGTAGTTAAGAATCTTATTCAGATAATCCTGTGTCGGTTTACCCGGACGAATACCCGGAATAAATCCGCCACTCTTCTTCATATTGTTTGATACTTCCATCGGATTAAATGTAATCGATGTATAAAAATATGCAAACACAATATTTAAGAAGATATACAGAATCAATCCAACCGATGCCCATGGGAACTCCGGATTGAACCAATACCGCTGATTCAGACCCTGTAAGATCTTTGTTGCCGTCGTACCTGTCTGAACTCCAAACAGATTGACAATGATGGACGGAACAGATAACAGGGATGATGCAAAGATAACCGGAATCACTCCTGCCGTATTCACTTTAAGCGGAATGTAACTTGCCTGTGATCCGGAAAGTCTTCTTCCCTGAACTTTCTGCGAATACTGAACCGGAATTCTTCTCTCTGCATCCTGTAAAATAATAACTAATATTGTAGTTCCGATTACAACAGCAAGAATAATGCAAACAGCAATCACTGCGCGAACAGCATCTTTATTCTTTACAAACATCTCATAAAGATTTGCAAAATCTGCCGGCATACGTGATACAATATTGATCAACAAAATAATAGAAATACCATTTCCGATACCCTTTTCTGAGATTTGATCACCCATCCAAAGGATAATACAGCTTCCTGCCGTCAACGAAACAACAATCGTAAGAATAGCAAATGCATTTGATCCATTGATCACATTCGATCTGTGGAATCCAATCGCAAGACCGGTACTCTCAAGGACTGCAAGACCAACAGATACCCATCTTGTAATCTTGTTCATTCGTTTCTTGCCGTCTTCTCCGTCACGTTGCATTTCTTCCAATGCAGGAATCGCAATTGTCATCAACTGCATAATAATGGAAGCCGTAATATATGGCGTCACATTAAGTGCGAACACTGACATGGACAAAAAAGAACCACCGGTGAAAGAGTTGAAAAAACTAAATGAATCACCCAGCATTTCTTCCAGATATGTCTGTATCTGGGATACGTCAATTCCCGGAATCGGTAATTGACTACCCAGACGAACAATTATTACGATCAGAAAAGTATAATAAAATCTTTTTCTCAATTTTAAATGCGTTAATCAAAGTTTTGAACATATTAGATCACCTCTGCTTTTCCACCATTAGCCTCGATTTTCTCTACTGCAGAAGCGCTAAATGCATTTGCCTTTACATTGAGCTTCTTTGTTAATTCACCATTACCTAAGATTTTAACACCATCTTTCGGATTGCTTACGATACCTGTCTCAATCAATGTCTCAACTGTTACTTCAGCACCATCATCAAATGCATTCAATGTCGAAATATTGATTGCCACGATTTCCTTAGAGTTCGGACATTTAAATCCTCTCTTTGGAAGTCTTCTGTATAATGGCATCTGACCACCTTCGAAACCAGGTCTTGTTGCTCCGGAACGAGCTTTCTGTCCTTTATGACCTTTACCTGCAGTCTTACCATTTCCTGAACCATGGCCACGACCTTTTCTGAAATTATCGCTGTGCTTAGAACCCTCTGCCGGCTTTAATGTAGATAAATTCATTAACGTGCACCTCCTTATCTAAAATTATGATTAAATCTCTTCTACCTTTACTAAATGTCTCACCTGCTGTACCATTCCCTTTGTAGCTGCATTATTCGGAAGTTCAACCGACTTATTGACCTTATGAAGTCCTAATGCTTCTACCGTTCTTCTATGCTTCGGAATCGCTCCGATTGGAGACTTTACTAAAGTAACTCTAACTTTATCTGCCATTTTTTAAATCCTCCTTAACCCAGAATCTCTTCAACAGATTTTCCGCGAAGTTTTGCAACTTCTTCAGGAGTCTTTAAGTTTGTGAGTCCATCGATTGTAGCTAATACTACGTTCTGTTTATATTGTTGGAACCTAAAGACTTCGTACGGATATTCTTGTATCCTGCTAACTCAAGTACAGAACGTGCCGGACCACCTGCGATGATACCGGTACCTTCCGGAGATGCCTTTAAAAGAACAGATGCGCTTCCAAACTTACCTGTCCAGTCATGAGGAATACTTCCATTATCATTGATTGGAACTTCAACCAGGCTCTTAGTTGCATCCTCTTTTCCTTTACGAATTGCCTCCGGAACCTCGGCAGCCTTGCCAAGTCCAACACCCACATGACCATTCTTGTCACCTACAACTACAAGTGCAGCAAATCTCATGTTACGTCCACCTTTGACAACTTTTGTAACACGTTTGATATCAACTACTTTTTCTTCTAATTCTAACTGACTCGCATCAATAATAGTACGCTTCATAAAATGTAATCCTCCTTATTAGAATTCGAGACCAGCTTCTCTTGCTGCATCTGCTAACGCTTTTACTTTACCCTGATATATAAATCCGCCTCTATCAAAGACAACTGTTTTAATTCCTTTATCCAATGCTCTCTCAGCAACCACTTTACCTAAATAAGCTGCTGCATCGACATTATTTGTCTTCTCTATCTCTGCTTTTACTTCTTTCTGAACCGTAGAAGCTGACACTAAGGTGTGACCAACTGTATCATCAATAATTTGAGCGTACATATGATTATTGCTTCTGAATACAGCTAAACGTGGTCTCTCAGCAGTGCCGCTAAAGCGATTACGGATTCTTAAATGCTTTTTTTCACGAACCTTACTTTTTGACTCTTTATTAATCATCTATCTCACTCCTTTAATTATTTCTTACCAGTCTTACCAACCTTGCGTCTGATTACCTCATCAGCATACTTAATTCCCTTGCCCTTATATGGCTCCGGTGCTCTCTTCTCTCTGATTTCGGCAGCATATTGGCCAACTTTTTCTTTATCGATACCAGATACTGTAATGGTGTTACCATCTACCTTAGACTCCAATCCTTCCGGATCTTCAATCTCAACCGGATGAGAGTAACCAAGGTTAAGCACTAACTTCTTACCCTGCTTTGCTGCTCTGTAACCAACACCATTTACCTCTAATACTTTTGTATAACCTTCGGTTACACCAACTACCATATTGTTGATCAATGTTCTTGTCAAACCATGTAAAGATTTCATTTTCTTTAAATCATTTGGTCTGGTTACAACAACCTGATCTCCCTCAAGCTTAATGTCCATTTCCGCAGGCAAAACTCTGGTAAGTGTACCCTTTGGTCCTTTTACAGTCACTTGATTATTTTCTGCAATATCAACAGTTACGCCTGCTGGTACAGCGATAGGCATTCTTCCGATTCGTGACATGCCGTTACCTCCTATTTATTAAACCTTATTTCAATGTGTTTCTTTTCGTTACCGAAATGTATTATTCTGCTAAGTTCTCTGCCTAGTCGACTACTAAGTTCGCTCCCGCTCACTAAGGGCATCGACAGGGCTACGACTAAGCTCAAGCTACGCTTATCAGCTTAATTTACCAAACAAATGCAAGTACTTCGCCACCAACCTGCTCTGCACGAGCCTGTTTGTCTGTCAATACACCTTTGTTGGTTGAAATGATGGCAACTCCTAAACCGCCTAATACCTTAGGAAGTTCGTCCTTGCCTGCATATACGCGAAGACCCGGTTTAGAAATTCTCTTGATTCCTGTGATGATCTTCTCGTTCTTATCCTTACCGTATTTCAAAGTGATACGGATTGTCTTAAATTTACCTTCTTCAATTATATCAACAGCCTTGACATAACCCTCTTCTAAAAGAATGTTAGCAATTGCTTCCTTCATCTTTGAAGCAGGGACATCAACGGTGTCATGTTTAGCAGTATTCGCATTGCGAATTCTAGTAAGCATATCTGCGATTGGATCTGTCATTGTCATTTACCTCCTTCAAAAATATTACCAGCTTGCTTTCTTAACGCCCGGGATCTCACCCTTGTATGCTAATTCACGGAAGCAGACTCTGCAGATTCCGTATTTTCTTAACACTGAATGTGGACGTCCACAAACTTTACAACGAGTATATTCTCTTGTAGAGAATTTCTGTTTGCGCTGTTGTTTAACAACCATTGCCTTCTTAGCCATGAATCTTCCTCCTATTATTTCTTAAACGGCATACCGAATAAAGTCAACAACTCACGAGCTTCCTC
>CAJOMI010000034.1 GCA_905235545.1 uncultured Lachnospiraceae bacterium
GCAAATTTCGTGATGTAATGCTTGTTCGAAATGACAGGGAACTGGAAGCATTTAAGAAGATGTATGGGATTGAAGAGATAAAGACAGAGTATTGAAAAACGGGCATGAATTCTGACCTTGAAAATACAGAAACGATAAGGAGATTTTGATATGAAATCAGCATCTGATTTGAGAACTTTATTGAGACAGATTGACCATAAGGGATATCCGGCATACAAGGATACGAAGGGAAGATACCAATTCGAAGGATATGTATTCTCCATCGATCATGTGCAGGGAGACCCCTTTGCGGCTCCGTCAAAAGTAAGTATATCGGTGGACGGGAAGCAGGCGGGATTCAATAAGGAATTCTATGATAAGCGATGGAAACGGATCGCATTGCAGGATCATCTGTTGCGAAGCATGGCAAAGAGTATACGGGAATATTCCTTTCGGACTTTTAGGAATCAGTCAGCCGGGGCAGGAGATTCTAAACCGGAGTGCCTGCACGATCAACCCGGAAAACGGCGGTATCACCGTTCGGATGGAGATCGGTTTCCCTGCGAACGGAAGAACGATCAATGCAAAAGAATTGGAAAAGATCGTATTTGATTTTTTACCGGTCTGTGTCAGACAGTCATTATTTCAGAAAGCATATCGTATGGAGGATTTGAAAAAGACGGTCGATCTTTCCGAGGATCAGCAGTATATCAGAGAACAGTTAAAAGAACTCGGTCTGGTGGCGTTTGTTGCCAATGGTGCGATACTTCCAAGAAAATCCGGCGTGTCCATGCTGCCGATGAAAGATGCGGTTGCTTTCCGGTCACCGGCTTCCATGGAAGTGACAATGGAACTTCCTCATCACGGTACGATAAAGGGAATGGGAATCCGAAAAGGAATCACGTTGATCGTAGGTGGTGGTTATCATGGGAAATCCACTTTGTTAAAGGCATTAGAGCTTGGTGTTTATAATCATATCGCAGGGGATGGAAGAGAATTTGTCATTACGGATGATACGGCCGTGAAACTCAGGGCAGAGGATGGAAGAAGCATTCAGAAGGTGGATATCTCCATGTTTATCCGCAATCTGCCAAACGGAAAAGATACCGTTTCCTTCTATACGGAAGACGCCAGTGGAAGTACATCGCAGGCGGCGAATACCGTGGAGGCGATGGAGGCAGGAGCCGGGACTTTGTTGATCGATGAGGATACCAGTGCTACCAACTTTATGATCCGGGATGAACTGATGCAGCGGGTGGTGAATAGAGAGGTGGAGCCGATCATTCCGTTTATCGACCGCGTGTGCGAACTCTATGAGAGACAGGGAATCTCCACAATCTTAGTAGCAGGAAGCTCCGGTTCATATTTTCACAAGGCAGACAGCATCATTCAGATGAACCGTTATGAGCCGGTGGATATCACGGAATTTGCAAAGAAAGAGGCTGCAAATTTTCCGATTCTTTCCGAAAAAACAGAAACTGCTAACGAGCCGGTTCTGTCCCGTGTGGTGAAAAAAGACATGGCATTTATCAAAGATAACCGGATCAAAGTAAAGACATTGGGAACAGAGAGTATCTCCATCAACAAAGAGACGGTAGATTTGCGATTCGTGGAGCAGCTTGTGGATGCGGAACAATTATCTGCATTGGGACAGATCATAAAGTATATGAAACTTCATTCGTTTGACGGAAGAAGAACATTGGGTCAGGCGGTAGAATTGATATATGAAAAGATAGAAGCAGATGAATTTTCAGCATTCTGTGACGGCGGTATTTCCGGCAATCTGGTGATTCCCAGAAAACAGGAAATCTATGCATCCCTTAACAGATGTAGAAAATTATTGGAGATTAGTTAGATGTTCGACAGAGATTGAAACAATCATTGGGACGAGGTTATAATCGTATGAATCATAGAAGAAACATATTTTCAGATAAATACGGGAGAAGGAGCATTGGATTATTGCTGATACTTTTGACGGCAATCATTGCTTTGTTTTTATATGCTCAAAGTCGACTCAGAAGTGAAGTGTTAAGTGAACCCAGTTACCAATATCATTATATGTTTATCGGAAAAACAGAGGATTCCTACACGTCAAATTATATTTATGATGAGGCGAAAAAATATGGAGATGAGCATGGTGCTTATGTAGAACGCTTAGGAGAATTTTTAAATGCGAATTATACCTATACAGATTATTTAAAGATGGCGATTGCCATGAAGGTGGATGGGATTATATTGGAAGGCGTTGCTGATGATGAGACAGGGGAATATATCAATGAAGCTTATGATGCCGGTATTCCGACGATTACTCTGATGTCAGATTGTCCGGGGAGCAAAAGAAAATCTTTTATTGAGATCGGGGACTACAATCTGGGAAGGGAATACGGACGCATCGTGATCAAAATTACGAAAACAAGAACACCGAAGGTAATGCTTTTGGAGGACAAGCAGATCTCGTCAGAGAGAGATGACGTTCTGAAGGGATTCCAAGATACCCTTCGAAATGAGGGGAATCATCTGGATGTAGATCTGGTGACAGAAAAGCTGAATGGTACCGCCAATTTTCGTATCATCGATGAAGTGAAGAGTATTCTTGCGGATGAAGAAAAGAGACCGGATATTCTAATCTGCATGAACGAAAGAGACACCCAGATGGTTTATCAGGCGATTAAAGACTATGATTTGACAAATACGGTACAAATTGTCGGCTCCAGTATTTCCGAATCTCTGTTAAAAGCAGTCAGGGATGGCGAATTTGCCGCTTTGGTGGATGCAAATGCAAAACAGGCCGGTATGGTATGTGTGGATGCTTTAAACAATTATATGAAGACAGCGGATATAGATCAACATATCATTATAGAAGACACAGTGATTACAAATCAAAATGTGGAGAGGTATTTGCAGGATGAATAAAAAAAGATCAGCATTTCAGAATCAGATTGTTTGTATTTTTTTGCTCACATTTTTTCTTATGTTTCTGGTCAGTCTGTATATATATAGTAATATGAATTCTATTATCGAAAATATAGATCAGGCATACGAAGGAAATTATAATCTTGTAGAAATGAGGGAGTGGTTGGACGGAATCCATTCGAGTATGAAGGAGTACCTGAATACGAAGGATCCCAATACGCTCAATCGGTTTTATTCGGGTGAAGAAAAATACAAAGAGTTATGTGGGGTATTTGAACATGAACACGCTGAAACGGAAAGTCAGATCAAAGAGAACAACATATTTCAAATGTCCGAAAACTATATTCAGATTGTAAACAAAGCGGTTTTGGCAAAGCAGGGAAAGAATATTGCCCGGTACAGGACCTATCAGCAGCAGGCAGACGAATTATATGAGTATTTGTCAACTTATATGATAGATTTCAACAGTACGTTGTTTCAGAATAATTCGGATACTTATTCGAAACTGCTTCATTCAACGAAGTTTACGGAGATGATGTACAGTGTGATCCTGCTTCTGACGGGCTGCATGGATATTTGCCTGTTGCTGCTTCTGACAAGAAGACTGGTCAGTCCGTTGAAGGAATTGGCGGATACGGCAAGAGAAGTCGGGAACGGTAATCTGGATGTGCAGCTGGTCGAAACGGATGACTGGAACGAGATAGGTGTTGTGAACCGCGCGTTTAATCAAATGGTAGTGAGTTTAAGAGACTATATTGAAAAGTTCAGGCAAAGTGTAGAAGCGGAAAGCACTTTAAAGGAGCAGTCCATCCGGATGGAAGCCAGTGTAAAGGATGCCCAGCTGAAATATTTACAGGCACAGATTAATCCGCATTTCTTATTCAATACGTTGAATGCGGGGGCACAACTTGCTATGCTTGAGGATGCGGATCAAACCTATCGCTACATTCATAAGGTGGCGGAATTTTTCCGGTTTAAGATGAAAAAGGATGATTATACATCCACATTACAGGATGAGATCCAATTAGTGGATGATTACATTTATATCATCAATGTCCGCTATGCAGGAGAAATCTGTTATCAAAAACATGTGGATGAGCAGTTGTTGAATATTACTGTTCCCAGTATGATTCTGCAACCCATTGTAGAAAATTGTATTAAGCATGGATTTCGCGAGGTGGAATGGGAGAAGAAGATTGACTTGTCCGTCAATCTGGAGGGAGATTATATCGTTGTTTCAATCAGAGATAACGGAATCGGTATGACGCAGGAAACCATGAATGCGGTTCTGCACAATGAGGAGTTAAAAGATACAGATCAGGAAAAAGCAGATGGTATAGGTCTTGATAATGTTATTACAAGGATGAGGATATTTTACAGTCGTGAGAATGTCGTGGAGATAACCAGTGTAGGAACAAATCTGGGAACAGAAGTAGCACTGTATATACCCGTATAGTGTAAAAACACTATATGGAATGTCATAGGAGAACAAACATGTATAGAATTATGATAGCAGATGATGAGAGTATTGTGATCGATGCCTTAAAATTTATCATTGAACGTAATTTTCCTGAGGAATGCATCATTGAGTATGCTAAAACCGGCAGAAAGGTAATCGAACATGCAGAGTATTTCAGACCGGATATTGTTTTTATGGATATCCAGATGCCGGGTATTAACGGAATTGAAGCGATGCGGGAGATCAGGAAAAGCAACGACGGCATTATTTTTATTGTCGTGAGCGCGTATATGAAATTTGATTACGCAAAAGATGCCATAGAAATCGGGATATTGGATTATATTAATAAACCCATTGACAAAGACGTGATCGTAGAGACACTGAAAAAAGCAATGCGTAAGGTGGATGAATCGAAGCATAAGCGGAGCGAGGCTCTGGCAAACAAAGAAAAATTAGAAATTGTGACTCCGATTATTGAAAACGGTTTTATCTATTCATTGCTATATCAAAACAGTGGAGAGGAAGAACTGGATAATTTTCGGACACTGCTTGGAATTGAGGAAGAAGCAGGTTATTTATTGTCCGTACAATTTGGTGAACTGACAGATAAAGATGGGATGAAAAATGTCATCGGAACCAGTGTCCGCCTGCAAAGGGAATATACCAGGATCAAAGATATCATAAAGACATTTTTCAGATGTTTTGTAGGAGCCATGATGGGCAATATGATCCTTGTATGTGTCCCTGCACAGATCCCGAATACGGAGGATGAATATGAAATCCGGATTCAGATCATAGACAAGGCAAGAAAGATGGTCAGAGAATTGAAACATACATTTGATGCCAAATTCCGCGTGGGGATCGGTGCCATACATGAGCTTCAGGATTTGTCGGAATCTTATAACGAAGCAATGCGTTCTTTGGCGTATAACAGTTCGGATTCGGTGGTGCATGTGAACGATCTGCCGCTCTTATGCAATTATGAAGAGGATTACCCGATTGAGACAGAGTCCCTGTTGTTTAAAAGTGTGGAAGAGGGAAACATCAATCGGTCTACCTATTATGCCAAATCCTATTTTGACTGGATGATGGAGAATCATAGCCGGAATGTGATGGATGTAAAGCTTAAGGTGTTGGAATTTGTGCTTCGTGCAGAGCAGATTGGATTTGAAAGTGGAGGGATGATCTATCGATTCAATCTTCGAAGTGAATATCTGGACGATATCATGAGGATGAATACGTATGAGCAGTTGTATGAATGGTTTATATCCAAAATCAGTAATGTATGCCGCAATATACTGACAAAGAAGGAAGAGAGTACAGTGGATATTATTAAGAAGGCACAGAGTCTGATCGCTCAAAATTATGCAAAGGACATGGTGCTGGATGAGGTATCGAAAGAACTGCAGATCAGTCCGTATTATTTCAGCAAATTATTTAAAAAGCGGACCGGAAGTACATTTATCGAATATGTAACCGGTGTGCGGATGGAAAAAGCAAAAGAACTTCTACGAAATACAACAAAAAGCATGAAAGAAATCTGTATGGAAGTTGGTTACTCTGATGCAAACTATTTTAGCCGTACATTTAAAAAGAATGTAGGAATGTCACCATCGGAATACAAAGAAGATGCAAAACGGATATAAAACGACGATAATGCTGATCTGTTTTTGTCACAGATTAGCATTTTTTCGTCAGGGACAGAAACTACACAATATTATGCTAATGAAACAAATAATTTATAAAAGAAAGCAATAAATGACAGTAAGTGACAAGTTATTGCTGTGACATGCGTGTTATAATGATCTTAACAAAAAAATATTGCTATAAAGCGGAGGTAATGAATATGAAGAGAAAATTATTAAGCTTCTTACTCGCAGCAACCATGGTTATGGGAATGGCAACAGGATGTGGCAATACATCCTCAGGTGGTGCCGATACAGGTGACGCGGCAAATTCCGGAGGTGGAGAAGTTCAGGTAGGTATCGTGTTGCCAACAAAAGATGAACCAAGATGGTTACAGGATCAGAAACAGTTTGAAACGATTCTTGGAGATGCCGGTTTTTCAAATCAGGTATTGTTCAGTCAGGGGTCTTCAGCAACAGAGAAAACCAATGTGGAGACGTTGATCTCAAAGGGAATTAAGGTTTTGATCATCTGTGCACAGGATGGTGCAGCCGCTTCGGCAGCAGTGGAAGAAGCAAAAAATGCGGGAGTGAAAGTGATCGCTTACGATCGTCTGATCACGGGAACGGATGCAGTGGACTATTATGTCACATTTGACAGTTTTGCGGTTGGAGCAGCTCAGGGACAATATCTGATCGACAATGCACCGTCAGGCAGTGATATACCTCTTTATCTGTTCGCAGGAGCAGCAACAGATAACAATGCATTTATTTTCTTTGAAGGTGCATGGAGTGTTCTGCAGCCGAAGATTGCTGATGGTACTTTCAAAATTGCAAATTCTTCCGAGGCAGAGGCTTTAAAGGATAAAGCGGAATTGTCAAGAGATGAGATTGGTAAGATTATAGGACAGGTTACAACAGATTGGGATTTCAATGTGGCAAAGTCAAAGGCAGAGGCTCATCTGACAGCGGTTGGAGCTGACGCAAAGGGTGATGTTTTAGTATTAGCACCAAATGACGGAACTTCACGTTCCATTGCTGATGTATTTGCAACGGATAAAGATGTAACCAGCTACGTGATCACCGGACAGGATTCAGAAAAGGCATCTGTTCAGTATATTATTGACGGTAAGCAGTCCATGACAGTCTTTAAAGATACAAGAACTTTGGCAGCTGATTCTGTATCAATGGCAGTTGATCTTCTGGATGGCAAGGAACCGGCAACCGATTCTACTTACAACAATGAGAAAATTGATGTTCCTGCAAAACAGACATCTATCGTGGTTGTAACGAAGGACAATGTGAAGGCAGCGCTAATTGATTCCGGATACTATGAGGCATCTGAGTTTACAGGTTTAGAGTAATGATATGATTTTAGATGCACCGGCTTTTCAAAAAGCCGGTGTTTCTATGAAAGGAGGTTTCCTATGAGCGATTATATACTGGAAATGAAACAGATCGTGAAAGAATTTCCGGGAGTGAAAGCATTAAATAACGTTAATTTTAAAGTGAAACGTGGGGAAATCCATTGCCTGGTGGGAGAGAACGGAGCAGGAAAATCCACATTAATGAAAGTTTTATCCGGAGTATATCCTCATGGAACATATTCGGGCGACATCATTTATAACGGTGAA
The DNA here is from genome assembly GCA_905235545.1 of uncultured Lachnospiraceae bacterium. Taxonomy (GTDB): domain Bacteria; phylum Bacillota; class Clostridia; order Lachnospirales; family Lachnospiraceae; genus CAG-590. Next base: position 7,611 of record CAJOMI010000034.1, read on the forward strand.
GTTCAGAAATTTAAAAAAATATCAGACAGCGAGGAAAAAGGAATTGTAATCATATATCAGGAATTAGCTCTGATTCCGGAATTGAGTTTGTACGAAAATATATACTTTGGACATGAAATTGTAAAAGGCAGAAGTATTGATTGGAATGAAACGATAGTTCAGGCATCTAAGATGTTAGAGAAGGTAGGACTTGATGCAGACCCTTCCATGAAAGTCAAGGAACTTGGGGTTGGAAATCAACAATTAGTGGAGATTGCAAAGGCACTTAGTAAAAATGTAAAATTACTGATCTTAGATGAGCCTACAGCGTCTCTGAATGAAGACGACAGTCAGAACTTACTAAAACTGATTCGGGAATTAAAAACACAGGGAGTAACCTGTATTATGATTTCACATAAATTACGAGAGATAACCGCAATCGCTGATACGATCACGGTTTTGCGCGACGGTGCAACCATTTGTTCTTTAGATGCCACGGAGCGCAAGATAGAGGAAGCGGAGATCATTAAGTACATGGTAGGCCGTGAGATGGATAATATCTATCCCCAAAGAGAAGTTCATGAGTTCGGAGATGTTGCGTTGGAACTTAAGAACTGGTCGGTATTTGATCCGGCTAAGAATCGGGAAATCTTACATGATGTAAATATCAATGTCAGAAAGGGTGAAATTGTCGGTATACAGGGATTGATGGGAGCAGGACGAACAGAACTGGCATTGAGTATGTTCGGGAATCCCACAGGGTATAAAATAACCGGTGGAAAATTGTATCTGAACGGAGAACAGGTGCGTTTTAAACATCCCAAGGAGGCAATTGAAAAGGGGCTTGCCTATGTAACAGAAGATCGAAAAGGGAATGGACTGATTTTGATGCAGGATATTCGGTATAATATAACCATAGCCAATCTGGAAGCTCTGGTAGATGGAATTACGATCAATGAAAATGAAGAAATCAATGTAGCAAATCGTTATAAAGATTCTATTAATATCAAGGCACCGTCGATCGAACAAAAGGTCGGTAATCTGAGTGGCGGCAATCAGCAAAAGGTTCAGATTGCAAAATGGATGTTTGCAAAACCCAAAGTTCTGATTCTTGATGAACCCACGAGGGGTATTGATGTTGGTGCCAAGTATGAGATCTATTCTCTCATGAATAAACTGGTGGATGAAGGAATGAGTATTATTATGATATCATCTGAACTTCCGGAGGTGTTGGGAATGAGTGACCGGCTCTATGTTATGTCAGAAGGATCGATTACAGGAGAGTTGCAGGCAAAAGATGCAACCGAAGAGAAAGTTATGGCGATGGCGGTTCAATCATAAGAAAGTAGTGTGGTGTTCCGCATACATTTGCAAATATAAAAGGAGGTTTGGACATGGGTGATAATAAACAAAAAGTCGGATTAGGACAGGAAATTCTTTCTCTTATGAAGACAAATATACGTGATTATATGATGTATATTGCATTGATTTGTATTATGATCTTTTTTGCTATACAGACGAATGGAGGATTTTTACAGGCAAGAAATATAGCAAACCTGATTAATCAGGCAGGATATGTAGCCGTGATGGCGATTGGTATGACGATAATTTTGATTATTGTGCACATTGATCTGTCGGTTGGATATGTGGCAGGATTTTGTGGAGCGGTAGCAGCAATTTTGATGACAAAATATAATGTGAACGAATGGCTTGCGATTCTGATCGTTCTGGCGTTGGGACTTCTGATAGGATTTTATCAGGGACTGTTGGTCACGAAGGTAGGCGTACCGGCCTTTGTAACTACGCTTGCCGGCATGTTCATATTCAGAGGACTTCTGAATTTATCTTTGCAGGAAACAGGTACGATCATTATACCGAACGAAGGATTTAATGCATTATCCAACGGCTTCATTCCGGATATCACGGATGGAGCGGGATTTCATGTAGTGACTGTGCTGATCGGCATCGTTTTGGTGGCAGCTATGATCTATTCACAGATCAAGAGCAGGAAAAATAAGGTAAAATATAATTTCGAAGTATATTCGTTACCGGTGTTTATCTTTAAACTGATAGCGTTGTCCGTTATTATTATGGTGATTATGTGTATACTTGCAAGTTATCAGGGACTTCCATGGACGGCGGTTATTGTCGGTGTTGTTCTTATGATCTATAACTATATGTTAAATAAGACGAAGCTTGGACGTGCAATCTATGGAATCGGAGGTAATTCACAGGCAGCCGAGCTTTCCGGTATCAATGTTAAAAAGGTAACACTGTTTGCGTTTTGTTCCGTTGGTCTCATGGCTGCGCTGGGTGGTGTTTTGTACACTTCCAGATTACAGTCTGCAACACCAACAGCAGGTATCGGATTTGAGATGGATGCCATTGCTTCTTCTTATATCGGCGGCGTGGCAGTAAGCGGTGGTGTTGGCCGTGTGACCAATACGATTATCGGCGCACTTGTTATTATGTCACTGACCAATGGTATGAATCTGATGGGAATTGATATTTCCTACCAATACATAGTAAAAGGTCTCATTTTCGTTGTGGCTGTAGCCTTTGATGTGAGAACCAGAAAAAAATAAAAAATTGATTGAAATGAATGTACTGAAATCCCTACAATTTTTGTTTTGATTGAAGGTCAGAGAAAGCAAAATTCCTCCTAGTTCTTTCTCTGACCTTTTTTGTTTCACAAGCGACTCATTTTTAATTTTCAATCGGTAAAACAGTTGTAAAAACAATTTATATGCGATAAAATATATACTGTAATTGTGCTTATCCCATGATTGAAGTCAGGGAGATTGTGCGATGAAAAACAACGACAAGGGAAACCGGGAGGTATTTATTATGGAATCAAGCGGAGTAAAAGTATATAACACCAATGAAATGCTGGCATGGGTAGGAGATTTTTCGGATCGAATGAATGTCAGCCCGGAGAAGATTAAGATGCTGAATATCTGTGGGAAGAAGAAAAATGTCCTTCCGACGATCGAGACACACAAACGTGTCATGATCTTTGCGGATGAGAGTCAGCCGGATTTATTCTATGAGTTATGGGAAGGCGGTTATGGCGATTATGATATGTGGATCGGATGGGGCACCAGTGCAGACGGTGAAGTAGAGACCTGTAAAGTAAAGGAATACATGGATAAGAAGATTACAAAACCGATCGTGATCTTCATCATCAATGAGAATACAAGAGAGGCTCCGAGATTTGGAATCAGGAATGAACTATTTTCAAAAGGTTCCGTGAACTATGTGGGACATGAGATCCGTGCGGTCATTATGAATCTGTTGTCCTGTGATGTCGCAGATACCATTTGTATTGTCAGCGGTGAGAGCATTGTAATTGAGGCAGCCATGGAGGCCAGTGAAGGTACGATCATTGCTGTGGAGCCGGATGAGAGAGATATGCGATCGATGCAGGATAATGTCAGCAAATTCGGTGTCAATAATGTGGAGATCATACCAAGTATAACAGAGGAGAACATGAAGAATCTTCCGGTGCCAAGACTCGCCTTTATAGTGGCGTCCAAACGGTTGGAAGATGAGATTCAGACTTTGCTCAAGGTGAATCCGAAGATACAGATCATTATCTATACGTTGGAACTGGATATGGTTGTCAGCATCAAGAATATTTTTGCAAAGTATAACATTGTAAATACGGAAGTATTGCAGATTTCAGTTTCCAAGAGTGACAAGAGAAGCGTTATGGTAGCACAGCCATCACCGTGGATCATCAGTGGAGAGACGATATAAGAAAGGAAATATTTGACATGAAGCGTAAAGGTCACCCTATTAAAAAAACAATCGCATTTTTCAGTGTTTTGTTGACAATCGGTCTTATGACAGGATGTGGAGAAGGAACCAAGGAACATGTTAAGACCGGAGAAGAGATGGCGCTGGAATATAAAGATAAAGCCCAGGATGCGGTAGATGAAATGAATGAAGATACCAAAAATCTGATAGAGCATCAGGAAGAGGCAGATCAGGAATAGAGAAGAGAAAGAGTCGCAAGCGGCTCTTTTTTTTCATCGCAAAATAGAATAAATAAGAGAAAGAACAGTCATACTAATGTGGAGCAGAATGCTTATACATTTTATGAATTGAGGTGAAAGTATGGCTGATAAGAAACAGATTGGTGCACAGAGCCTTTCTTTTGATACACCGGTCTATATACGGTCGGCGGCGTCAATTGTGGGTCCCAAAGAAGGCAATGGTCCGTTAAAAGACACGTTTGATCGGATTGTTGAGGATGCTACGTTCGGAAAAGATTCCTGGGAAGAAGGGGAGAGCGAAATGATGAAGCAGACATCAATGCTGGCTTTGGAAAAAGCAAAGATGAAAGCGGAGGATATCAGGTATTTGTTTGCAGGGGATTTGCTGGGACAATTGATCGCAACAACCTTTGGACTGATGGATTTTAATATTCCATTGTTTGGGCTTTACGGAGCATGTTCGACTATGGGAGAAGCGCTTTCTCTGGGAGCGATGTCGGTCAATGCCGGATATGCGGATAACGTGCTGGCAGTGGTGTCCAGTCATTTCGGAGGAGCAGAGAAGCAATTCCGGTTTCCTCTGGAATACGGTAATCAGAGACCAATGTCATCCACATGGACGGTTACGGGCTGCGGGGCATTCGTACTTTCAAAGGAGTATGGGGATACGATGATAACCGGAATTACAACCGGAAAAGTAGTGGATTACGGAGTCAAGGATTCATTGAATATGGGAGCATGCATGGCACCGGCAGCAGCGGATGTCATCTATCAGCATTTGAAAGATTTCAAGCGAAAACCGGAGGATTATGACCGGATTGTAACCGGTGATCTGGGAAAGGTTGGAAAAGAAATATTATGTAAGTTATTGAAGGATCAGAAAATTGATATCGCTGATGTGCATATGGATTGCGGAATGGTGATCTATGATGATCCGGAACAGGACACGCATTCGGGCGGATCCGGTTGCGGATGCTCGGCGGTTACTCTGGCAGGTAAATTGTTGAATGAGATTCGAAGGGGAGAATGGGAACGGATTCTTTTTGTTCCGACAGGGGCATTGTTATCTACCGTCAGCTACAACGAAGGAAGATCTGTTCCGGGGATTGCACATGCGGTTGTGATTGAAAGAAGAAAATAGAAACAGGAGGCAGGGAAATGGATTATATCAAAGCATTTGCGGTAGGAGGTTTGATCTGTGCGGTAGCACAGCTTCTGATGGAAAAGACGAAATTGATGCCGGGAAGAATCATGGTAATACTGGTCTGTACAGGAGCAGTACTTGGGGCGTTACAGTTATACGAGCCGTTGCTTGATTTTGCGGGCAGCGGAGCTTCGGTTCCCCTTACCGGATTTGGTTACAACCTCTGGAAAGGGATCAAGGAAGCGGTTGATCAGGATGGATTCATCGGTTTGTTCCGGGGCGGATTTAAAATGGCTGCTGTAGGAACTTCCGCTGCTTTAATTTTTGCATATCTGGCTTCAGTGATTTTTCAGCCGAAAATGACGAAATAAAAGGGAATATAGTAAAGTCAGGGTGAGAAATGACACCAATAAAAAATGTGATGAATTCGGCGATTCATCACATTTTTTAACTCAGTCTTGATATAAACATTATTTGAGTTGATCAATAATGAATACTGAATATTCCTTTCCATGTTGCAAGGAAAGTCCGGAAGGATAATATGCGTTTGTCCGGGTAGCCATTTAACTGCGTTGTGTCCTCATTTGTATCTTTCTCTTCTTCTGTTTTCGTTGGCTCCGGGTTTGACTCCGGAATAAATGTGGCTACCACATGATGATCTTCGGTCACTTCACTGATGGTATATGAATTAATGGCCCCCATCGCCTCTCCGTCGATGGTAATATTCAGTATAATATATCCGGTATTTGGAACAAAGGAAAAGGTTGCACTTTCACCATCCTCCACTTGTGATGGCCCATCGATACGTCCACCACCTTGTACAACCATGGTAATGGAATGTGTATTTGCAGAATCGGAAATGTTGTCATCCTCTTTTTTCTTTTTGCGCTTTTCTTCTTCTGTTTCTTTCGTATGAAGAGGACAATCTGCATTTAGGAAGTTGTTCGGTGGAATAAAATCGGCATCCTGTAGGGTTACCGTTCCATTTTCATCGGTGGAGTAGTGGTATGTGGTTGTATCCGGACAATACTTGGTCGCTTTGTAGTGACTGTCGTCGCAGAGCTTAACCGTCTGATGTAATTCACAGGTCTTGGTCGGAGCAGTATTTTTTGCAAAATATTCCGATATGGTTGAATTACATTGCCCCTCTGCGGGCAACAACCCGGAAGATGCACATACAGTAACTGTTTCAATGTCATTGGGCCGTTCGAATTTGGCGGATACGTCCTGACCTTCTGCCTCTATGACTTTATCCATGATCTTACGCCAAATGATCTTGTGGGTATCGTTGTTGCGAAAATCGGTATTGACATCATATCCCATCCAGATGCTGGCAGTATAATACGGAGTAGATCCGCAGAACCAATAATCATAGTTGCTGGAAGTCGTTCCTGTCTTTCCTGCCACAACCATTCCACTGGAAAGTCTTGCCGGAGTTCCGGTACCCTTTGTGACAACATCCTGCATCGCATTGTTGATCAGCCAGGCTGTCGTTTCTTTCATCACCTGCTTGGTTTCCGGTGTGTTATCAATTAACACATTGCCGTCATGGTCTAACACTTTGGAATAGAATGTCGGTTCTACATAGGTTCCGGAATTAGCGATGGAGGCGTAAGCACCGGTCAGTTCCAGATTTGTGACACCTTCAGTAAGACCTCCGAGACACATGGATTCATTGATGTCATTTTCGGGAATGCCGTTTACTGATGTTTCTCCGTTTTTCAGAGTGGTAATTCCCATGTTGCAGAGATAGTCATAACCTACCTGCGGAGTTACATCCATGAAACATTTTACCGTGATAACATTCATGGAATCCCGAATGGCAGTACGTATGGTATTCATTCCGCGATAACTGTCTCCATACCAATTTCGAACCGGAGTACCGTTACTGTACTTGGTAGGCTCGTCCATATATGAGGTGGCAAGTGTCATTCCCGCAGTGTCCAAGGCGGGAACGTATGTGGATAATACCTTGAATGTGGAACCCGGTTGCCGCTTGGTATCCGTTGCACGGTCAAGAGTCAGATTGCCGATTTTTTCACCTCTTCCACCACAGATTGCTTTTACATAGCCGGTTGCCTGATCCATGATGACAAAAGAACTTTGCGGTTGAATCGTGGTCGAGAAGGACTCTGCATATTCCTGATAGCCGGTTTCCGAGATGAGAACAGCTTTGAATTCATCTGCCGCTGCCCGGGCTGTATCTTCGCTGGAATAGATCAGATTATATTTTTCATTTCCTGTTTTTTCTTTGTAGTATGCCAACAGATGTCCGCTGGAGTAATTGTATAGGTCACTGGTTTGCGGATCGATCAGTGTCAGTGCATACTCTAAAGCAACACTTGTGCCGGCGGGATAATTATCCGGATTATTGATCTCTTCGTCACATATTTCCTGAATGGTTTCATCCTGATTGATATATATGCTCAGACCACCGGAATAGATGGCATTATAAGCCTGGGTTTCGGAGTAGTTCATCTCCGTAACAAGCTGGTTGGTCAATGTATTGATAACCGCATCAATGTAATAGGAATTATACGTTTTGGGTGCTTCCTCTTTTTCCTTATTCTTGAGAGAAACTCTTGCATAGACATCGTCAGCCATGGCCTCGCTGTATTCGGCCTGTGTGATCAACTCCTGATCTAACATTTTTTGAAGAACGATATTTTTTCTGGCCTGATTGACATCAGGATGAATGACCGGATCATTCGCTGTGGGACTTTGTGTGATCGCAGCAATGACGGCACATTCTGAAAGAGTCAATTCCGATAGGTCTTCTTTTCCGAAATAGGTCTCAGAGGCAGTTTGAACGCCGTTCGCCCCTTCTCCTAAATAAATGGCATTCAGATATAATTCTAAAATATCTTTTTTGTCAATCTGTTTCTCCAGTTCCATTGCAAGATACTGTTCCTGTATCTTACGTTCCAGAGAATCCATAAATGTGCTTTCATTTAATCCGACATTGAAGATCTGGTTTTTGATCAGCTGTTGCGTGATGGTGGATGCACCCTCGGAAAAGTTACGGTTTTGTAAACCTACAAAAAAGGCTCTCAAAATACCACGGGCATCGATTCCGTTATGTTCCCAGAATCGTTCGTCTTCAATTGCGATAAATGCATTGACCAGATCGTCCGGCATTTCTTCGTAGGATACATAAATGCGATTGGAATTTGCCGTGGAAAGTGTTATAAGCTCTTTTCCGTCCTGGTTGTAGATAGTGGTTTGAAATCCTTCTAATTGAACGCTTTCCCGAATGTCGGTAATATCCGGTGCGTTGTCAATAATGGATTTGAACATGCCGATTCCGGCGCCGGTGCCGGCAATGACCAATAAAAGGACAAGAAAGACAGCGCTTTTATAAAGGACATAAAAAATCTTGTTCTTATTTTTTGTGCGCTTGGAAACCAGTTTTTTTTGCTTTTTTTTCGTAGTTCTTTTTGAGTAATTCATGGATAGCCTCCTGCATAATTCCTAACAATGCTTTTTTGCTAATAGAGTATAGTATAACAAATATGGACAGAAAATGCTACTGTTATTCAAAAATACGTAAATTGTGAAAAAAGAATGAACACAATATATATTCCAATAATTCGGTAGCATTTCCTATTAAAATCTGATATGATAGCAAAAGATGTCAGCGGAATTGACACCGCTTGTGCATACTATATGGTCCCATCGCCTGCGCCAAGGTCTGCTTATGGAATCGATACAATATGCACAGTAGAGTCAAGTTCAATAAGGAGAGTTTGGAATGTTAAATGAATACGCTACGATCCTTGAGCCGGGTACGGACGAGATTGTAGAAAAAAAGTCAAGATTTATCGGTTATGTCCGGCATGTGGAATCAGAGGAGGAAGCCATTGCTTTTATCACGGAG
>CAJOMI010000035.1 GCA_905235545.1 uncultured Lachnospiraceae bacterium
CTGTTTGCTACGATTTATCTGTATCATAAGAGTTGGCTTCGCGTATGGGGGTTTTAATACATGAAAGACAGAAATAAAAATAGCGCTTCTGCAGATGATATTTCACTGCAGGAGCGTATTATTCATATTTTATATAAAAGTATACCGGGACGTTTGTTGTTGAAGATTCTTACCAGGCCGTTCCTGTCAAAGGCAGCAGGATGTTTTCTGGATGCGAAAATATCCACTGTTTTGATTCCGGGTTTTGTCAAAAGAAATCATATTGACATGGATGATTATGTTTCGTGTGAATATGATTCCTTTAATGCTTTTTTTACCAGAAAGATTAAGCCGGACAGACGAGAGATTATAAAGGATTGGGACGCATTGATCGCACCATGTGACAGTCGGCTTACGGTTTACGACATTGAGGAGAACAGTACATTTATGATCAAAGACCGCAGTTATACCATGGAGGAACTGGTGCGGAGCAAAAAGCTTGCAAAACATTATGCGGGTGGACAACTTTTGCTCTTTCGGTTGACGGTATCGGATTATCACCGCTATTGTTATCCGGATGATGGCGTAAAGACCAAAAATTATCGAATTCCCGGAGTTCTTCATACCGTGAATCCGATTGCAGCAGGAGAACATCCAATCTACAAGGAGAATACAAGAGAATTTTCTTTGCTTCATACAGAACATTTTGGCAATGTTTTAATGATGGAGGTGGGTGCGTTGTTAGTGGGACGCATCGTCAATCGAGATCAGGAGGCATCGGTAAAGCGAGGGGAAGAAGCCGGTATGTTTGAGTATGGCGGATCTACGGTAATTCTTTGCCTGGAACCGGGTGTTGCTTCTTTGAATGCGGATATTCGAAAGCGGTCAGCTGAAGGGATCGAGACAGTTGTAGAGATGGGAGAACAAATCGGTCGGCGCATCAGTTAAATCCTCTTTTTGTATTCATTGAACTGATTGATGAACTGATAACTCGAAGACAACAGCAAGAATAAAGTGAAGATAACCCGTATTTTTTGTGCAAAGTTAAGCTGAAGGAACATTCCTTTGGCTTTTTGTCTTTTGTATTTCTATGTTTTCTCATATCGTAGAAAATGAATCTTGTCAAAGACTACAGAGTTTCTCCAATTCAGTCAATTGTTCATCAATTTTGTCAAATGCAGATATGTGAGCATTTAGTCTGCTGCACAAAGACATCACTCGGGAACAATTAATTTTATCACCGGAAAGAATCAGATCTGATAGCAATTTCCGACATTTGGCGATTTGTTTGCCTTCAACTTCAAGGTGCTTTAAAAGGTCATCTGCCTGTTCTTCCATAAGTTTCCTCCCTTGTACATTTCAAATCTCGTTCGCGAGGATGTGCACGGATTCGGTTAGGAATTTGTCAGCTTAAGCTGACATGAATCCGGCGCGCAAGAATCGCAAGCGAGTCTTGACATTTCGGTGCTCTTTGCATACATGAAGAGCTCTTCAAGGTTTATTATATCATAATTAAAGGGACAGAGGAGGGAAATGAGTCGCACTTTTTGCGATATTTCGACATTAATTTATACTTTTTGAAAACACAAAAGTCCTTGGCATTTATAGGTTGACAAACAGGAAGAATAATAATATACTATTCCTAGCTAGTAAGTATGAATATTAAAGGGTGATGAGAAAATGAGACAGATATTATGTTTTGGAGATTCCAATACGTATGGCCTCAGACCGGGGACGATGGATCGTTATGGATGGGGAATACGATGGACCAGTATAGTGGAAGAGAGAATTAGGGATCAGGGATACCGGGTGATTGAAGAAGGACTTTGTGGAAGAACAACTCAATTTGAGGATCTTAGAAGAAAAGGGAGAAGAGGAACAGAACTTTTGCCGGTTCTTTTGGAAGCACACAGTCCGATTGATCTGGTAATCCTGATGTTAGGAACCAATGATTGCAAATCAGCTTATCAAGCTACACCGGAGGAAATCGGCAGAGGAGCAGAACAGTTGATCGCACAGGTGAAAGCGTACGATCCTGACATTGCCATATTGTTGATCTCTCCTATCTCGTTGGGAGAAGGTGTATGGGAACAGGGATATGATACGGAGTTTTCTCCGGATTCGGTTTTCGTATCGAAGAAACTTCCGGAGGTATATCGAACAGTTGCACGGAGGAATGGCATTGATTTTCTTGCGGCATCTGATTATGTGAAGCCGAGTAAAACGGACAGAGAACATTTAGATGCAAATGGACATCGTATTTTTGCGGAAATAGTGACACAGAAAGTGCAGTTGATGCTTCGGGAACAGTTTAAGCAGGATAAGGCTCGAAGGATGCGCAGATATGAGGGAGTTGCATCCTGAGACTTTTCAAGGTAGAATTATGAGTATATGTACCATGTAATAGGAGTTGATTTATATGACATTAGCACAACTTAGATATGCAATTACGGTGGCGGGAGCGGATTCCATGAGTGAAGCTGCAAGAAATTTGTTTATTTCGCAACCGAGTCTTTCCGCCTCAATCAAGGAATTAGAGGATGAGATCGGAATCGAATTGTTCAGGAGAACCAATAGGGGTATTTCGGTGACTCCGGAGGGAGAGGAGTTTATTGGGTATGCCAGACAAGTCGTGGAACAATATGAACTCATGGAATCCAAATACATTAATAACGAGAGTGTCAAAAAGAAATTCAGCGTATCTATGCAGCATTATACGTTTGCGGTAAATGCTTTTGTACAGATGGTAAAGCAGTTCGGAATGGATGAATATGAATTTGCGGTTCGCGAGACAAAGACTTATGATGTAATTGACGATGTCAGAAATTTCAAGAGCGAGATCGGCATCCTCTATATCAATGATTTCAACCGCAAAGTTTTGGAAAAAATGTTTCGGGAATATGGACTCGAGTTCCACGAAATTCTGCAGTGCCATATTTATGTCTATATGTCGAAGGGACATCCACTGGCACACAAATCGGAGATCACATTATCGGAATTGGAAGAATTTCCATGTTTATCCTTTGATCAGGGATCCAACAATTCTTTTTATTTTGCGGAGGAAGTGTTAAGTACTTACGAGTACAAGCGTCTCATCAAGGCCAATGACAGAGCAACAATGTTAAATCTGATGGTTGGATTAAACGGATATACATTGTGTTCCGGAATTATATGTGAAGATCTTAACGGATCGGACTATTGCGCTATCAAATTAAAATCCGATGAAGTGATGACGATCGGATATCTTGCAAGAAAAGGTGTGGCCATCAGTTCTCTGGGACGAAAGTATCTGGAAGAGATTGGAAAATATCAGGATATGATTTTGGATTGACTTAATCGATTCACTGTGAAATACCGCCAGTGATAGGGTATTCCTATCACTGGCGGTATTTTTTATGTATTTCCTTTTTTACGCTTGAAAAGATATACTTATTTTGAAGCGAGGCAGGTGTTACTGTTCAAAGAATGTCATTTCCTTTAAGTGGATGAGTGTCAGCTTAATTCCGGTTTTATTCGTTACAATTGACTGTGAATAGTAAGATCAATAGCTGATTAGAGAAAAAATACTTGACAAATTCATATAGTAATCTTATAATTAATTCATATATTTCCTAGTATCCATATAGGAAAGGATGTAAAACCATAATACTACATAATAGGAGGGTAATGGCATGAGTGATATTAAGGAAAGTGCATTGGAATTAGTTGGAGGTACACCGATTTTAAAGCTGAACCGTTATACGGAAAAGGCAGGCATCAAGGATGCTACGATCTTGGCCAAACTGGAATATCTGAATCCGGCAGGCTCTGTTAAAGATCGTATCGCACTTGCTATGATTGAGGACGCAGAGAAAAAAGGTCTGATTAAGCCGGGAGCTACGATTATCGAGCCAACTTCCGGTAATACGGGAATCGGACTCGCTGCCGTTGCTGCAGCAAAGGGATATAAGGCAGTCCTTACATTGCCTGATACCATGAGTGTTGAGAGACGTAATCTGTTAAAGGCATACGGTGCCGAAGTTGTATTGACAGAAGGCGCTAAGGGAATGAAGGGTGCAATTGCCAAGGCAGAGGAACTTAACAAATCCATTCCGGACTCTATCATTATTGGTCAGTTCGTAAATCCGGCTAATCCTGAGATCCACAGAAATACAACCGGCCCGGAGATATGGGAGCAGACAGATGGCAAAGTAGACATTTTTGTTGCCGGTGTTGGTACCGGCGGTACAGTAACCGGTGTAGGCGAATATTTGAAATCAAAGAATCCGGATGTTAAGATTGTGGCTGTAGAGCCTGCAAGCAGTCCGGTATTGTCAAAGGGGACACCTGGACCACATAAGATTCAGGGTATTGGTGCAGGTTTTGTTCCGGAAGTTCTGAATACAAAGATATATGATGAAGTAATTGCAATTGAGAATGATGACGCATTTGAAGAGGGCAAAGCATTTGCGGTAAGTGAAGGTATTTTGGTCGGCATCTCTTCCGGTGCTGCATTGAAGGCGGCCTCCATATTGGCAGCCAGACCGGAGAACAAGGGGAAGACGATTGTTGCATTACTTCCGGATTCCGGTGATCGTTATTTATCAACCGCATTGTTCAATAATTAGTCAGATTATCGCAGGAAAAGTCCGCAAGGATGTAATACTGTGTGGATGACTTGTTTATAGCAGAATACAGCGAAGCCGGATTGTGGATTTCAATCCGGCTTTTGTTTTACACTTTAATAACCTACTAAAAAGGTAGAGATATAGGGTTAATGTACTGATAAAAGATAAGTAAGGGAAGGAATACGGATATGGCAAAGATTGCAGAACATCTGACCGATTTAATTGGTAATACTCCGCTTCTTGAGTTGACCAATTACGAAAAAGAACACGACCTGGAAGCACATATAATTGCAAAGCTGGAATATTATAACCCGTTGGGAAGCGTGAAGGATCGGGTTGCGAATGCAATGATCGAGCAGGGAATCAAAGAGGGTAAGATCAACAGTGAGACGGTGATCATAGAGCCGACTTCGGGAAATACCGGAATCGGTCTGGCATTTGCGGCAGCCAGCAAGGGGCTGCATCTGTACTATGCCGGAAACAATGAGCTTAGAGCGCAGAAAGATTGTTTACGCATTAGGAGCAGAGATTGTCCTGACGCCGGGACCGGAGGGAATGAAGGGAGCGATTGAGAAGGCAAGACAGCTTCGGGATGAGTATGGCAATGCCGTTATCTTACAACAATTTGAGAACGAGATGAATCCGGAGATTCATCGTCAGACTACAGCTGAAGAAATATGGAAGGATACGGATGGGAAAGTAGATATTTTTGTATCGGCAGTCGGTACCGGTGGAACGATAACGGGTGTCGGAAGCAACTTGAAGAAAAAGAATCCGGATATTCAGATTGTGGCTGTGGAGCCTGCAGCTTCGCCTGTCTTATCAGGAGGGAAACCGGGGCCACATCTGATTCAGGGAATCGGTGCAGGGTTCATACCAAAGGTGATGGATCTTGACGTTGTGGATGAGATCATGCACGTCGAGAACGGAGATGCGTTTGAGAGGTCCAGAGAGGTTGCAAAGTCAGACGGATTGCTGGTAGGCATATCTTCCGGTGCTGCATTGGATGCGGCATTCAGACTGGCAAAACAACCGGAGAATAAAGGGAAAAATATAATAGTATTACTGCCGGATGGGGGTGAGAGATATCTGTCTACATCCCTATACAAGCAGTGATCAATAGGGAGAGGAAGCTATGAATGATTGTGGTTTTAATACTTTGCTGTTGCATGGAACAGATGATATGAATCCATTTGGAGCAACACAGGTTCCGATTTATCAGAGCAGCGCATTCCGACATGAGAGTTCGGAAAATCTGGAAAAAGTATTTGCTAACAAGACAATGGGATTTTCGTACTCAAGAATCAATAATCCGACAGTAGATGCCTTTGAAAAACGGATTACAAAGCTCGAGGGAGGAATCGCAAGTGTAGCATGTTCCTCCGGCATGGCAGCATTGTTCAACGCGTTTATGAATATTTTGCAATCCGGTGATGAGATAGTATCAGCGACAGGGCTTTATGGCGGAACCGTAGAGCTGTTTGAGGATTTGAAAGCTTTTGGCATTACGACCAGATTTGTGAAGGAGAATACGCCGGCGGCATATGAAGAGCAGATTACGGAAAAGACGAGACTGATCTTTGCGGAGACCATCGGCAATCCCAAACTGGATGTGACAGATATTGCGGCTGTGGCCGAAATAGCGCATTCGAATGGGCTTCCCTTTGTAGTGGATAACACAACGGCTACCCCGTATCTGATAAAGGTTCTTTCACTTGGCGCAGATGTGGTAGTCAATTCTTCATCAAAATACATCAATGGAAACAGTGATGCCATCAGTGGAATTCTGACTTATGGAGGTAAATTTAAGTGGGATGTCGAGCGGTATCCGGGACTTGCACCATATAAGAAATTTGGTCCGATGGCATATATTGCCAAACTGCGCAATGGTCTGTTCCGCAATACGGGAGCCTGCCTTTCGCCTCAAAATGCATTTCTGAATAATGTGGGTCTGGAGACATTGGGACTTCGTATGGATCGGCAATGTGCAAATGCATTGGAACTGGCACAATTTTTAGATGGATTGAATAAGGATATTACAGTCAATTATCCGGGATTGGAAGACAATCCATATCACGAACTGGCAAAGAAACAATTCAACGATCATTATGGCGCAATTGTGACAATTCGGGCAGGAAGTAAAGAACGTGCGTTTGAAATTATGGATGCACTCACAATTCCGTATATTCTATCGAATATCGGAGATACCAAGACGCTGGTAATTCATCCGGCGTCTACGATATCCATTCATCAGACTCCGGAGCAGCAAAGACAACAAGGTGTATATGACGATATGATCCGGATCAGTGTGGGAATCGAGGATATCGGGGATCTGAAACGGGATTTTCAACAAGCAATAGAAGGAAAGAGGGATTAAGTATGGAAGTGGATTATGGTACACTGAAGAAGGGCGGATTCATGCGGCAGAAGCAGAAGGATAACTTTTCTCTGCGACTTGCAGTAGTGGGCGGAACGCTGACGGCTGAGAATCTGAAAAAGATTGCGGAGGTAGCGGAAAAATACGGAGATGGTTATGTACATCTGACTTCAAGACAGGGTGTTGAGATTCCTTTTATCAAGCTCAACGATATTGATGAAGTGAAGGATGCTCTGGCAGAAGGTGGTTGTAAACCGGGAGTTTGCGGACCGCGTGTCCGTACCGTAACGGCCTGTCAGGGGAATCAGATCTGTCCGAGTGGTAATATCGATACCACCGATATCGCACAGAAGCTGAGCAATCGTTATTTTGGCAGAGAACTTCCGCATAAGTTCAAATTCGGAGTAACCGGTTGTCAGAACAACTGTTTGAAGGCGGAGGAGAATGATGTGGGTATCAAGGGCGCCTTAGATGTTAAGTGGAAGAAAGAGGCATGTATCAATTGTGGGCTCTGTGCTAAAGTCTGCCGAGAGGATGCGATCACGATCGAAAATGGAGAAGTGATTGTAGATTATGAGAAGTGTAACTTCTGTGGACGATGTGTGAAGTCCTGCCCGACAGATGCATGGGATGCGGAGTCAGCTTATATCGTGTCCTTTGGAGGCACTTTTGGCAATTCCATCAGCAAAGGGGATGAATACCTTCCACTGATTAAATCTGAGGAGCGGTTATTCCGTGTAACAGATGCCGCAATTCAGTTTTTTGAGGATAATGCGAATCCAAGCGAAAGATTCAAGTTTACTATTGACCGCGTTGGAAAAGAAAAGTTGATAAAAGTTTTAAAGGAGGCTTATGATGGCTGAGTTCAATATTGATGAAACAGTTGATATTACGGACGTTGTCTGTCCGGTAACATTTGTAAAGGCAAAGGTGGCGTTAGAGGAGCTGGATGATGGACAGATCCTTTCCATTCGTCTGAATGACGGGGAACCGGTTCAGAACGTTCCGAGAAGTATCAAAGAAGAAGGACATAAGGTTTTGAAGCTTGAGGCAAATGATGACGGAACGTATACTCTGATCGTAAAGAAAGTGGGAGACTGATTATGGCACTTAGGGTAAATGCGGATAATTTTGAAGAAAAGGTTCTGAAAGCTGACAAACCGGTATTGTTGGAATTCTACTCGGATTCCTGTATCCCGTGTAAGAGAATGGCTGGTCCTTTGGGGGATGTGGAAGATGAATACGAAGACAGTCTGCTGGTTTACAAAGTAAATGTAAATTACGATGATGCGTTAGCTGAAAAGTACGGGGTGATGTCAGCACCAACATTGATCCTTTTTGTGAACGGAGAGGAGAAGAACAGACGGTCAGGCGCTGCCAATAAGGAGGAAATCATTGAATTTATCTCCGGAAAAAATTAAAAGATAGAAATGGGTAATTGCGAAACTCCGATATGCAACTTTTTATTGTGCATATGATATAGTTCCATCGCAGACACATTTGCATTCTGTCTTCGGCGTAGTGGTACTAAATTCGTGTTACACACTCATTAAGTACCAACGCCTGCGCCAAGGTCTGCTTATGGAACCTATACAATATGCACAACATCTTCAAGTTTAATAGGGAGTTTCACAATTATTTATTAAAAGATAGAAAATAAGAAAGGAAATGGTATAATGAAAATAACAGTAGCAGGCAATAAGAAAGAATATGAAGAGGGAATCACTTTGACAC
This sequence comes from uncultured Lachnospiraceae bacterium, assembly GCA_905235545.1. Lineage (GTDB taxonomy): Bacteria > Bacillota > Clostridia > Lachnospirales > Lachnospiraceae > CAG-590. The sequence continues at coordinate 8,698 of CAJOMI010000035.1, forward strand.
AGTTGATTGAAAAAGAGGAAATTGAGAATGCTGAGTATGTGACGGTTACGATCAATGAGGAATTTATAGATCGTGATAATTTCCCTACCACAGTGATCAAAGAGGGAGATACTGTAGAGTTTTTGTATTTCATGGGAGGAGGAGCTAGATAATGGCTTTTACGAACGAGCAGTTAGAGCGTTATTCCCGCCACATCATTTTGAAAGAAGTCGGTGTGAAGGGACAAAAGAAACTGTTGAACGCCAAAGTGCTGATTATCGGCGCAGGAGGACTTGGTGCGCCAGCAGCACTTTATCTTGCGGCAGCGGGCGTTGGAACGATCGGTATTGTGGATGCGGATGAAGTGGATCTTTCCAACTTACAAAGGCAGGTCATTCACACAACTGCAGATATAGGTAAGGCAAAGGTAAAATCGGCCGCAGAGACAATGCAGGCAATCAATCCGGATGTAACCGTGAATACATATCGTACCTTTGTGACGTCTGAGAATATCATGGATCTGATCAAAGATTATGACTTCATTATTGACGGAACCGATAATTTTCCGGCAAAGTTTCTGATCAATGATGCATGTGTTATGGCAGGCAAGCCATTTTCTCATGCGGGTATCATTCGCTTTCAGGGACAGCTTATGACGTATGTGCCGGGAGAGGGGCCATGCTATCGATGCGTATTTAAGGATCCGCCGCCAAAGGATGCGGTTCCAACCTGTAAGCAGGCAGGTGTCATCGGTGCAATGGGTGGCGTGATCGGAAGTTTGCAGGCAATGGAGGCAGTGAAGTACATTGTCGGACAGGGGGATCTGTTGACGGGCAGATTGCTGACCTATGATGCACTGAAGATGAATTTCCGTACCGTTAAGCTTCCAAGAGATTGTAACTGCGCAATCTGTAGCGACCATCCGACAATTACCAAGTTGATTGATTATGAACAGGCAGAGTGTGATCTCAAACACGAATCCTGAAAGAGTGGAGTAGAATATGGGTATTGTTTTAAAGTTAAAAAAGAGTGATTATGATAAAATACTGGAACATTGCGAGAACGGGCTCCCCAATGAATCCTGCGGTCTGCTTGCAGGAACCGTGGACGGGGAAGTGAAAACGGTGACAAAGGTATATTTACTGACCAATATTGATGCCAGCAATGAACATTTCTCCATGGATCCGAAGGAGCAGTTTGAAGCATTGAAGGATGCCAGGGCAAACGGAGTTGGAATCATTGGAAACTTCCATTCCCATCCGGAGACCCCGTCCAGACCATCGGAAGAAGATAAGCGTCTGGCATACGATTCCACTTTTGAGTATCTGATCCTTTCCCTACAGGAAAGAGATAATCCGGTGTTAAAGGCATTTGGAATTGACAAAGAGAAGAATGTGACCATTCATCCGATTGATGTTGTTGAATGAGATAAGACTGTCAGTTGAATTATTCAGCTGGCAGTTTTGTTGTGGAAATAAACCGGGCAGTGGATATACGCGTTTGGCATCCCTATTTTTTAGTTGAAGGGAAAATTGATGTTTGGTAGAATAAAGGAAGACTGTAGTAAAGATAGAATGAACCTGAGAGGAAGATTATGTTTTGCATAAGTATTAGTTTTAAAAAAGTACCTTTGGATATTCGACAGCAGTTTGCATTTTCCAAAGAGGAAGCGATAGCGTGTCTGAAAGAATTGAAGGATCATCATGTGATAAGCGGGGGAGTGGTGGTTTCCACTTGTAATCGGAGTGAAATATATTTTACAACGGAACAGCAGACGGAAGAGAATGACAAAATAGAACAGGTGGAGAGGACTCTGGTCGAATATAAGCAGGTATCGCTAACGTTGATTCGTAAATTTGGTATGTATTATGCGGACCGGAAAGCGATCAAACATCTCTTCAAAGTGACTTGTGGATTGGATTCTATGGTGCTTGGAGAGGATGAGATTCTTCATCAGGTAAAAGAAGCTTATCTGTCGGCAAATAGTGAAGGGTACACAAATAGCGAAATCAATATTATTTTTCAAGGTGCTTTTAATTGTGCCAAACTCTCCAAATCTTCCACGAGGCTATCCCAGACTCCGTTATCGATTGGAACCCTGACGGCAAATGCGATTGAAGAATATCTTCGGTCTAAGAAGAACGGAATGCAAAGTGTCGGTAAAGTTTTAGTGATCGGAGCGACAGGAAAGATTGGTTCCGTGGTTGCGAAGGATTTGCTCGCGAAAGGAATCAAAGTGCTGGGAACAAAGAGGATGCATTCCGGGAAGGAAGGTATTTTCTTTTCAGATGATATGGAATGGGTCGATTTTAAAGACCGGTATCAGTATATTTCGCAGATTGATGCAGTGGTAAGTGCAACATCCAGTCCACATTACACGTTGACGATGGAAGAATTTCAACTTTACAGAGGCGATACGGAAGATAAGCTTTTGGTGGATCTGGCAGTTCCCTATGATATTGATAAAGAAATTTGCAGACTTTCCGGTATCACCCGATATGATGTTGATTATTTTAAAACGGTTTCAAAAGAGAATCGTAATATCAGGCAGGGGGAACTGGAAAAGGTACAACAAATTATAGAGGACTGTGTGGAGGATGTCCGGAAAAAGTTATATCTGCGAGAGTTTAAAGATAAAATGAGAAGCGAAGACAAAGAAGAATGGTTTTATAAAATGACATATTATTTGAAGGATGTTCTGGACAGTGAACAGTTTGGAGATGTACTTTCCCGCATCTGTGAAAAAGAAAAAGATTGTTGATAGGAGAAAAAAGATGGCATACTTTCCGTTCATGGTGGATATTAAAGATATGCAATGTCTGGTAGTTGGCGGCGGCAGGATCGCATTACATAAAGTGAAAATATTGCTTGGATTTGAAGTAAAGATCAAAGTGATCGCAAAAGAAATCTGTATGGAATTGAGAGAATCGGAGGGAGCATACCTGCAATTAGAGGAGAGAGCATTTCAGGAAACGGACATCGAAAAGGCAGATTTTGTAGTTGCGGCAACCGGTGACAAGTCGTTGAACCATCATATTTCAGAGCTTTGCAGGGCGAAAGATATACCGATCAATGCGGTGGATATGAAGGAGGACTGTTCCTTTATTTTTCCTGCCATGATACAGGAAAAGGATCTGTTAATTGCAATCTCGTCCGGCGGGCAGAGCCCCGCAGGGGTCGCTTATGTGAAGAAGAGGATCAGAGAACAAATACCGGATTTTTACGGAGAGATGATGGAGTCACTTGGTGCATACAGAGACTATATTTTGAAACATGTGGACTCAACGGAAAGGAGAAAGGAAATTTTCAACCGGTTGTTGGAATATGGAAATACACATGCGGGGATGATACCCGAGTCATTGGTGAAACAAATGGTGAATGAAATGGAATGAAGTGATTTTGGATGAAAGAGAGAGCCCACACTACAAGAGAGAACCTGTAATGTGGGCTTTTGTGTACTGTGGTGTGTGGTTTTTATTTGGCGAGGGAACGGTAGATTCCAACATGATCATAGATACAACGCCATGAACTGTAAGTATCCCCTGTTACACAGATATATTCTTTGCCGGAATTGCTCTTATAGTAGCTGGCACAACAGAACCCTGCAGCACCGACGTATCCGGTCTTAGCTCCCAGTACTTCGCCACCGGTCGCTTTGTCCTCAATCCGTCGCATAAACCAGTTGGATATCTGGATGCCGGTGGTTCCGACCAGTAAAATATTCTCCGGTATTTCTTCTTCTTCTGTGGTCGAATCGTCAGAATCTTCCGAAGGTGCTTCCGTTGAATTGTCTGCATTGGTCTGTTCATTTACAGAGGAATCAGCGGTTGCTTGATCGGTAGAAGATTCCGTCTGCTGCTCGTTCGTCTTAAAAAGTTCCGGATGTTTCTCCTTGTAGGTGTCCGGAATAAAACTCGGATCCGGTGTTGTGTTATAAATTCTGGTATTGAGTACCTCTTTACAGAGATCATTCTGTATTGCTGTGGCCAGAATCACTGCCATATCTTCCATGGTACAGTGCAGATCTTCGTTATAAATACCTACCACGTTGGTGAAATGAGCAGTTTCACTAAGACCGAGATCCGCTACCTTTTGATTCATTTTCTCTACAAATGCCTCCTGACTGCCACAGCAGTAATTTGCCAATCCGACGGCGGCATCTGCACCGGAACAGACGATCGTTCCGTAAATCAGATCTCTGACGGTAACGGTTTCTCCGGCTAAAAATCCAACTGCACTGCAATCATTGGCATACGCATATTGTATATCTTCCGCAGTCATGACATAGGTGTCATCTAAATCTTCAATCATATCAGAAGCGGTCAGTACGGTCAGAATCTTTGTCATAGAAGCAGGATTGATGATGAGATCACTGTCTCTTTGGGCGACAATGGAATCATCGGACAGATCAATTAGAACCATATATCGGCTCGTCATCTGCTGTGTCTCTGACGGGTTGGCAGGATCCGGATTGGTTGCATTCAAAGATCCCTCTACCGGAGATAGTGTAATGGCCGGATAAAGATCCTCTAAAGTCGGTTCTTCCGTGGTTGCTTCTTCATCGTTATCTGTGGTGGCAGGTGTGTCACCATATCGAACGCTGTATGGGTTGCTGTCAAAATATATGGTATCCGCTGTTGTATGCGGCGCATGAACCACATAATCTCTGGTTGCATAAGGACCGTATGGTTCCTCTGTGGTTGCTTCTTCTGTGGTATTCTCCTCTGTGGTCGCCGGCTTTGAATCTGCCTTGGACGGATCATCATTTTTTTCAATCGGATTATCTGCTACTGTTTGTGAGGACAGAGACTTTTTCAAGTGAATGATTGCGTATCCGCCTGAGAATACAAGGAGCAAAACCACCAGAGTGAGAACAATTGGCAGGGTGTGATGTTTTTTGGAAGAAACCGGATTGCTTTTTTTCCTTCCCTGCTTTGCATATTGCTTATAGGTGTGTGTATCCACATATGGTTCATGGTATTCCGGTTCTGCGTTCAGATTCGTATTCTGCTCTGCCGGGATGTTATTTTCGGGATATGATTTACTGTCAGGTTGTGTATTATCGGAATATTGTTCATCAATATAATCAAGATATTCATCTAGTTCTTTACCCCACATGACATCATCATGATCAGTTCTGTTATCGTCCATTTGAAAACTTTCCTTTCTTTTCTTCTTATGAGACATATACTGCTCTATTATATAAAATTCCGAATAAAATCGCAAGAAAATTTCTTATGGAAATAAAATTTTCACATTTACAAGAATTTTGTGATTGCTTAGACGTACGTCACCGAGTGTGGTATATGTTGTCCATTCCGGGCACGCTTGCGCTTAGTTGTTCACGTAGCGGTACTAAATTCGCCGCTTTTTGGCGGCTCATTAAGTGCCGACGTTCACAAATAGCCCTACATTGGAAAACATATATCATGTCCGGCAACGTCCGGCTTAACTGAATGACATTGCGAGTGAACGCTAACAGCATTTTGTGATTGCCCGGTACAAAAAGTTTTCATAGTTGCGGGATAAAAATTTGTGTATTATAATGTACAACAATATGAGACTGCATCAGATGATTGCAAAACTCCGAGTTGCATCTTTTTCATTGTGCATATTATATAGTTCCATCGCAGACACGTGCGCACTCTGTCTCCGGCGTAGTGGTACTAAATTCGTGTTACACACTCATTAAGTTAAGTACCAACGCCTGCGCCAAGGTCTGCTTATGGAATCTATACAATATGCACAATAGATTCCGGTATAATAAGGAGTTTTGCAAACATCTATGAGACTGCATGGAAGAGAGGAAGGACAGATATGAGTGAGATAAAAAAAATCGCTGTTTTGACAAGCGGAGGAGATGCACCGGGTATGAATTCAGCGATTCGCGCTGTTGTGTTCAGCGCTGCGCAGTTTGGGATAGAGGTAGTAGGTGTTTTAAGAGGATATGAAGGATTGATTGACTGGGAAACGGTCGCTCTTGATATAAATAAAGTTAGAAATATCAATAACAGAGGCGGTACGATATTATATACGAGCAGAAGTGAACGCTTTTTGCAGCAGGAATATCGCCGGAAGGCAGCCAGGAATTTAAGAGAGCATGAGGTGGATGCGTTGATCGCCATTGGTGGGGATGGAACACTTAGAGGTGCGATTGCTTTTGAAGAGGAAGGAATCAATACTATATGCATTCCGGGCACGATTGACCGGGATGTATCGTGTACGGAGTACACTTTGGGGTTTGATACAGCGGCCAATACAGCTATGGAGGCGATAGACCGGATTCGGGATTCCTCTGTCTCCCACGGCAGATGCAGTGTGGTAGAAGTAATGGGGAGAAAGCGCGGTTATATAGCACTTTGGGCAGGTATGGCAACCTCTGCCGATGCGATCGTTCTTCCTGAAAAATGGGATGGAAATTATGACAGTATAACGGATGCGATTGGAAAACGACACGCAGACGGAAGAGACAGTTACCTTGTAGTGGTAGCGGAAGGAGTGACCGATGCACAGCAACTGGCAGAGATGATTCGGGAAAAGACCGGAGTGGAGTCCAGAGTATCGGTATTAGGTTATATACAAAGGGGAGGACAGCCGACCGCCAAAGATCGAATGTATGGATCTTTGATGGGAGCCTATGCCGTTGAACAATTGCGTGGCGGAAAACAGAATCGGATTGTTGCGATCAAAAATGATTTTTTAATTGATTATAGTCTGGAAGAGGCACTCGATATTCAGAATAATCTGATGGATTCCTTCCAATATGAACTGAGTCTAAGATTATCGGAATAGAGAAAAACAGACAGAAAGAAGGAGCAAAATGAGTGGATATTCGTGGGAAAATGAATGGAGATTACAGAACCTGAAAGAAGAATCTTTTTTGGTAAAACATGTAATGGATAAAACGCCAAAATGGGTTACTCTTGCAAAGAGAAAAGTGCCGGATTCCTTGCAGAATACCTTAGATGCGGCATTTAATAAAGCATTTGTAGCGGTCTTTGAAAAGGGATCCGGAGTGATTGAAAAAACCTATCGGAAAAAGAAACAGCTCCAGGTATTTCAAGACAACAAAAAGGAGATGGACACATCGGTATTTCAGGGGAAAGCCCTTCGCAAGTTTGAACGTCAGGCAAAAAGGACAATTTATAAGAATCTTACGATTTCCATGGTAGAAGGCATTGGGTTAGGATTGGTTGGTTGGGGGATTCCGGATATCCCGATCTTTGTATCGATTATGTTAAAAAGCATATATGAGATTGCAATCAGCTATGGCTTCCAATATACGACGGAGAGAGAAAAGCTGTTTATACTGAAGGTGATCGATACGGCTTTAAAGAGCGGAGATACATTGAGAGAAAAAGATGAACAGTTAAATCGAATTCTGGATCGGTACAGTGCGGAAGAAATGGAGTATCCGCAAGGAGAAGAGGATGTGTTTGTGACAGAACTTCAGATCAAGAGGCAGATTGATGCCACGTCAGATGCATTGTCCCACGCACTGCTCTATGGAAAATTTGTACAAGGGACTATGGTGATCGGTGTAGTTGGTGGTGCGGCAGATGTTACATGTCTGAAACAGATTACGGAATACGCTGCGCTCAAATATAAAAGGCGCTTTTTAATGAGGCAGAGATCACAGGCAATGTCATGACATTGGATTACAGGAATCCCTTAAGTGACCGGTGAATGATTACATGGGACAAAAGTATGAGAGAAAGAAAAAGGTGAGTTTTATTTGAAAGATGAAAAAAGACATTACGATCAGATGATTCAATGTCTGAAAAATATGGTTATATATCGAAATATCGGTTCGATACAACATATTGAATATGTGCAAAAGTATACAAGAATTTTAGCTACCGAATATGCAAAGTTATATCCGAGATCCCGAATGACAGAGCAAAAGATCGATTTTATTGTGGAGGCAGCCGGATTACATGATATCGGTAAACTGGCATTACCGGATTCTATCATAGAAAAAAAGGAGAAACGCACAGAATCAGAGGACCTCTTAATGCAGCAACATACTGTGAGAGGAAGCGAAATGATCGGATTACTGTTTGAATTCAGAGGAGAACAGTTCTGCCGGATTTGTCGGAATGTTTGTCTTTATCATCATGAAAAATATGATGGAACCGGCTATCCTGGCAAAGTAAAGAGAGATCGGATACCGATTGAAGCACAGTTGGTTGGACTTGCGGATATGTACGATACCATGATCCATAATGAGCATAACAATGCTCAATTTTCAAAAGAGAAGGCCTATTATATGCTGATGAATGGAGAATGTGGTGTGCTTTCTCCCAAAATGAAAGAATGCCTGGAGAGTGCAAAGAGGATGATGGAGACATGTTGTCTGTAAGAGGCAATGAAATTTGAAATAAAAAATTTGTATATTATGTGGAGTTTCTTTACTTTTTTGTGAAATCATGATACATTGTAAAACGAAACGGATAAAAGCAAAAAAGACAAAGAGTCTTAGGAGGAAGAAATGAAGAAAAAATTAGCAATTACCGTGATGGGAGTTTTGATGGTCACGGCTATGACAGGATGCGGGAAAAAATATATATCAGAAGAGGACTTTTCACAGTATGTAGATTTATGCGATTATAAAGGGGTTGAGGCTACAAAAGTATCCTATCAGGTTACGGACGAAGATGTTCAGGAACAGATCAATGAAGAACTTAATATGAATGCGGATTACGAAACAATTACAGACAGAGGTGTACAAAAGGGTGATTACGTCATAGTAAGCTATAAGGCCAGCCGGAATGGAGAAGAGCTACAGGATTATTCCGGTGAGGAGGAAGAGATATTAGTCGGAGAGGAAATGATTTATCCGGAAGTGGATGAAGCATTGATCGGCATGAATATGAATGAAAGCAAGACCGTGGATGTCACGCTTACAGAAGATTTTGGCGGGACAGAGGATGCAGGGGAGAAATTGTCGGTTACCGTAACGGTAAATGATATCAGTATAGAGATTCTTCCGGAATACAATGATGAATTTGTAAAGGAAAATACGGATTACAAATCGAAAAAAGAATATGAGGAAGCACTTAAAAAGAAACTGGAAGATGAAAAATCGAAAGAATATAAATCTGTTACAGCGGAAGAAATTCTGGACTATGTAGTGGAGAATTCCAAGTTCAACGGATATTCACAGAGTCTGTACGATGAGTGTAAGAAAAGTTATGATGATATGAATGAATATAATGCGGAGATGTTTAACATGACCTTGGATGAATATATGGATTTTGCCGGAATCACAGAGGAAGCTATTAAGCAGGATGTTGAAAATATGGTAAATCGGGAAATGGTCATGAACATGATTTTACAAAAAGAAAAAATAGGATATACTTCCAGAGAAGTGAAAAACTATGCAAAAGAGGTATATGAGGAGTATGAATATGACAGTGCCGATGAATTTTTAGAGGAATACGAGGAAGAGGATATCGGATATGAGATTGCGTACTGGAAACTGGTAGATTTCCTGTATGACAATGCAAAATACAAAGAGATATCAGAAGAGGAGTATTTGGAACAATTCTCGTATGATTTTGATGACGAGGATATGGAATTGAATGGCGAAGAGATCATACCGAATGACGCGGATATCCAACTTCTTGACGGTGACGAGAATATCCAACTTCTTGACGATGACGCGGATACCCAACTTATTGACGAAAATGACAAGAATGAATAAAAAAAAGATTCAGAAACCGAAGTTAAGACGGTATATCCTGTTTGTGGGAATTGGTATGCTTTTTTGTACGCTGTTGATTACGGCAGAGCAGTTTTTTCCTCATAGGGGAAAATTGACGGAAGGGATGCCGTCCATGGTAAATGCCCAATCGGAAGATACCATTTATCAAGGCATCTTTTTGGATATGGTAGAGGTCGGGGGTATGACCAGACAACAAGCCGTTTCTGCCTATCAGAATTATATAAAGAATATGGATACCTTATCTATTACCCTGACCAGTTCGGAGGGAGAGTATGAGATTCCGTTATCTGAATTGAACGTTAGCGTAGATATAGATGAGGCAGTCGAAGAAGCATTCACATACGGCAGAAAAGGAAATATTTTATCCAGGTACAAAGAAATCCGAACATTGGAAAAAGAGAATGTGACGCTTATCCCGAAGAAAAAATGGGATGATCAGATTTTAGAAGATAAACTGACAAATGATGCATGGGCTCTTATGAAACAGGCGAAGAATGCAAGTGTAGCAAGAGTGAATGGTGAATTTATCGTATATGCCGGTGAAGACGGAGTTACGTTGATGACAGACCGGACGATTGCTTCGATCAGGGAAGTATTCAAGGAGGTTTGGAAAGCGGAATCCATAGTGCTTCCGGCTGTTACGGAAGTCACACATCCTCAATATACAGAAGAAGATTTTTATGGAATAAATAGTTTGCTTGGACGGTGCAGCACCGAGTATAATAGTCGTGTGCCGGAACGCATTCAGAATTTGGTGGTAGGGGCAGGTAAAATTGCGGACAGCGTTGTGCTGCCGGGAGAACAGTTTTCCGTATATCAGACAGTTGCACCGTTTACGGAAGAAAACGGATACGGAAATGCCGGACAGTATGTGAATGACGAGTTGGTGGATGGCCTGGGAGGAGGAATTTGCCAGGTCGCAACGACTCTTTATGATGCTGTTTTGGAAGCAGAGTTACAGATTGATGAGAGATATCCGCATTCTATGACGGTGTCTTATGTGGACAAAGGAATGGATGCGGCAATTGCAGAGGGATATGAAGATTTTTGTTTCACCAATAATACGGATTATCCGATCTATATAGATGCTTATGCCGGGGGAGGAAACTTATCGGTGGCAATCTATGGACATGAGACCAGACCGTCTAATCGAAGAATTCAGTTTGAAAGTCAGGTGTTGGAAGAGTATGATCCGGGAGAGGAGCAGACTACATATGACGATACATTGCCTCTCGGAGAGGAGCGAATTACGGATGCACACAAGGGGTATTATGTGGAAGTCTGGAAACACATATATATTGACGGAGAACTTACAGATTCTGTAAAGATAAATGGGAGTCAATATAATGCGGTGCCCAAAAAGACGAGAATAGGCACTGGAACGGAAGAATAAAAAATCATTATGGGAAACGGGGCATGAATTATGAAAAAACTTACAGAAAGTGAAGAAATTGTAATGAAGGCGGTTTGGGATTGTGACTTTCCGCCACAACTGTCGGATATCTACAGCAGAACCGTTGAGATATACGGAAAAGATTGGAAACCACAGACAGTATCGACTTTTTTGAACAAGTTGGTTTTTAAAAAATACTTGAAGTTGAATCGAAAAGGGAAAATATATACCTACAAAACACTGGTCAGCATGAAGGATTACAAGCGGCAATTATATCTTCAGCATATCAGCTTTTGGAATCAAGATAGTGTGGTTGAATTTCTGACATCCATGATCCAAAATGGAGATTTGACAAAAGAAGATATGGAGCAAATAAAGATGAAAGAATCATAAAGGTCAATAAAATAATTTGCGGGGAGCTTGTGAGCAGGCTGAGTAAAAACGCTCCGCGAGGATGCGCACGGATTCGGTTTGGAATTTGTCAGCTAAAGCTGACCCGAATCCGGCGCGCAAGACTCGCAAGCGAGTCTTGCCACTTCGACCCGTAACCTGATTTAGGTAATGCTAACGTAGGGATGATAAGAATGGGTATGGGAACTCTCTGTGAAAGCAGGGAGTTTTTCTTATATAAATTGTAACGATTCAGAACTATTGGCATTTACTTAGGACGGACGTTGTCAGATATGCCCTACATAGTAAAACATATAGCATATCCGGCAACTGCAATTGAAGCAGGAAGCCCATTGGCTTTAGACAATGGGTTGTTCACAAAATGAGAGGAGTATGAAGATGGATTATACAACGCAGATGGATGCGGCAAGAAAAGGCATCATTACGAAAGAGATGGAAAATGTGGCGGAATATGAGAATATTCCGGCAGAAGAGATCAGAGATCTGGTGGCGAAGGGACAGGTGGCAATACCGGCCAATAAGAATCATACGTGTTTGAAACCGTTTGGTATCGGCTCTAAGCTGAAGACCAAGATCAATGTCAATCTCGGAACATCGAAGGACTGTCTGAATCTGGATGTGGAGATGGAAAAAGTGAATGAGGCGGTGAAGATGGGAGCGGAAGCCATCATGGATCTGAGTTCATTTGGTGATACACAGAAATTCCGAAGAAAGCTGACGTCTGAGTGCAGTGCGATCATCGGAACCGTACCGATCTATGATGCGGTAGTGTATTACAACAAACCATTGAAATCCATCACGGCAAAAGAGTGGATTGACATCGTAAGAATGCACGCAGAGGACGGTGTGGATTTTATGACGATTCACTGCGGTATCAATCGTGCTACTGCGGAGCGGTTCAAAAAGTCAAAGCGGCTGATGAATATTGTGTCACGGGGAGGATCCCTCATTTTTTCATGGATGGAGCTTACCGGCAATGAGAATCCGTTTTATGAGTATTATGATGAGATACTGGACATCTGCAATCAGTATGACGTTACCTTGAGTCTGGGAGATGCCTGCCGTCCGGGTTGCATTGAGGATGCGGGGGATATATCCCAGATTGAAGAACTGGTGACGTTGGGAGAATTGACACAGCGGGCATGGGGTAAAAATGTTCAGGTGATCATTGAGGGACCGGGGCACATGCCGCTTGATCAGATCCGCTCGAACATGGAGATTCAGCAGACGATCTGTAAGGGAGCACCTTTTTATGTGTTAGGACCATTGGTGACAGATATTGCACCGGGATATGACCATATCACATCGGCGATCGGAGGCGCCATTGCCGCTACTTACGGAGCATCTTTCCTTTGTTATGTGACGCCGGCGGAGCATCTGAGACTGCCGACGGTATCCGATGTCAAAGAGGGAATCATTGCCTCTAAGATCGCAGCGCATGCGGCGGATATCGCAAAAGGAATTCCGGGTGCAAAGGATTGGGATCATCAGATGGGAGAAGCCAGAAGAGCATTGGATTGGGAAAGACAGTTCGAATTGGCGATTGATAGCGAAAAGGCGAGACGATACCGGGCCGAATCCACACCGGAATGCGAGGATACCTGTACCATGTGCGGCAAGATGTGCTCTGTCCGCAACATCAACAAAATCCTCAATGGCGAGGACGTTGAAATCATGGAATAAGCCAAGCCATGCATGCAGATAACTGGGAGTATTGCGTTGTAAGTTTACTTACATAAGCATACTTCCAGTTATCTGCATATAGGGCGCAGCCCTCCATCGAGATGAAGCGAAGCGAAATCGAGATGGGCATGGCGGGGTAAGCAAGGCGCAGCCCCCACCTGGATGAAGCGAAGCGGAATCGAGATGGGCATGGCGGGGTAAGCAAGGCGCAGCCCTCCATCGAGATGGGGGCGGGAAAGGAAAATTATGAGGTATACAAAAGAGGATATTAGAAATGCAATGCAGTTATATGCAGTGACGGATTCTTCCTGGTTAAATGGAAGAACACTGCCGATGGTGGTGGAAGAAGCAATACGAGGTGGGGCAACCTTTATCCAGCTCCGGGAAAAGAATCTTTCAAAAGATGCGATGCTCGCACTTGCGAGAGAAGTGAAGAGCGTAACGGACCGGTATCGGATTCCCTATGTTATCAATGATGATGTGGAGATAGCAAAACGGGTGGATGCGGATGGGGTTCACATCGGACAACAGGACACAGCCCTTACGGAAGCGAGAAAAATATTGGGGCCGGATAAGATCATCGGCGTGTCTGCACATACGGTGGAGGAGGCATTGACCGCAGAGAAAAACGGAGCCGACTATCTGGGTGTCGGAGCGGTTTTCGGAACTTCGACCAAACAGGATGCGGGCGCACTGCCAATGGAAACGCTCCGTGCAATCTGCAATGCCGTTACCATTCCGGTGGTCGCGATCGGAGGCATCCATGCAGGCAATCTGTTACAGCTAAAGGGAACCGGTATCGCTGGAGTGGCAGTGGTTTCTGCGATCTTTGCAGCAGATGATATCGGGAAGGCAGCGGAAGAACTGAAAGGAATGACGGCGGCGTTTGGAACGCGATAGGACAGCTGAAGAATTTCCACCTGTGCGGTTGCTTTTTTGCCGGACACTGGAAGCTATGGTTCACTGTTTCCCAATCGGACATGCTTGCGCTTAGTTGCAGACGTAACGGTACTAAACTCGTGAGCACCCTTTGAGGTGCCTGCTCGTTAAGTACCGACGTCTGCAAATAGTCCTTTTGGGATAACAGTGAACCATAGCTTCCAGCTGTGTACCGGCAAACAGAGGGGAAACCGCACAGGTGGATAAATTTGGTGAAAGGGTGAGAAAAATAACAGCAAAGTTGAGAAAACCGGTGGGAGAGTTATGAATATTATATTTGATGTGGACGGTGTTCTTCTGGATTCAATGTCTGTCTGGGAAAACTGTGCAAACCGTTATTTAAAAAAGGTGCATGGAATCGATGCACCGCCGGAATTGGACAGACAATGTGCAACCATGAGTTTGGTGGAGGCGGGGACGTATATAAAGGAATTATATCCGCAGATCATGATGTCACCGGAAGAACTGGCAGAGGATGTGGCAGAATTTATCCGGGAAGCGTACTGGAAGGTGCCGGAAAAACCGGGCATGAGAAAGACGATCCGAACCCTGTATGAAAGGGGAGACACCCTTTTTCTCGCAACGGCTTCCGAGGAACAAAACGTAAAGGGCGCACTGAAAAATCTGGGAGTATGGGACTGTTTTGAGGCAATCTATACCTGTACGGAGATCGGATACAGCAAGAATTATACGGAGTACTATGATGAGATCGCAAAGCGGATCGGTGTACCATGCAGGGAATTGATCATGGTGGAGGACTCGCTGCATTCCATGAAGACTGCAAAGAAGGCAGGACTTACTGTGATTGGAGTGTATGAAGAGCGGTCTAAAGAGCAGAAGGACGAGATCAGAAAGGTTTGCGATGTTTACCTGGAGAAACTGGAGGATGTATTGTTTCAGAATATCCTGTCGGTTTTACGTTGCGCACCTGGCGACGCACGTTTCTAACGGTTGAAAGTCCCCAATCCGCCCTAGTACGTCGATTCTTAAATAACCGGATTGAATGTTTGCCTGCTTAATTTGACAGCACAGTTTCAAAAGCCTCAGCGTAGCCCGCTGCACCTGCGTTTTTGAAATTGCACTGTCAGGCAAGTATCCTTCGCATTCAGTCCAGTTACTTTGCGAACAATGTACTGGTAGTGGGAAAAATATCGCTGGAAAGGACAATGGTGCGTATGGCTGGATAAAATATGTTATTGTTGAATTGCAAAAAAAGTGATAAACTATTCATGGCATTTGATGTGTTTTAAGTTTGTTGTGTTAGGGGTAATTCAACAATACTAAAAAATACTACTTTAATATATAAATTTTAGAAAAAAGTAGTGGGAACATGTTACAATTCAGCCGTTGACCAATACACCCGAAACCGTCCGGCTAACCACTGAATTGTAACGGGAACATTGTACGTAGAGCAAGCCGTCGCGTAGCGGTTTGGTACAATGATGTTTGCAAATTAGAAATCTGTGAAAAGGTATTAGATAGGTATGCAAACGCAATGGAATGAGATATGATACCAGACAGAGATAAGAGGAGGAAGTTGGATTGATGGAATATATAACCAATGATTTCCTTATGATTCTGGAATGTTTTTCTTTTTTTTATATTATTTTTCGTGTGAATTTCCGTAACAAAACGGTGGGGAGAACTTCAGCGATTATAATATGTTTGGCGATATGGATTATAAGCCGGATGCTGGGAATAAATCTGAATGATTGGATAATATTTCCGTTTTCCATATATATAATTGCAGTTTATTTTGTGCTTTATCAAAAAATATCTGAGATGTTTGTGTTGGGAATTGCGGAATGGTTGCTTTTATGTATGTTGGAAATGCCTATTCGGGTAATATTGATACAATTTAATATAGAAGAACAGGTTGCAGAAAATATAATTGTGCTACTTATATTAGGTTTTCTGTGGTTATATTATTTTACGATTGGGAGAAAAACAGAATCAGCGACATTCAGACTACCGATAAAGATTTGGTGTCTGTTGGATATTGTAATGTTTATATTGACGGCAATGATGGAATACTTTTCTTATGAAATTGTTATGGAAAATCCTACAGGTTCGTCGATTTCTATAGGGGGGACGTTATCTGCATTTGGGGGAATACTGATATATCTACTAATACTGGTAATGATTTATTATTATAATCGAACAAACAATTATCGTATGCAGAAAGAATTAGCAGAGATACAGAATGAACAACAGCGGGAATATTTTTTGCAATTATTAAAGAGAGAAGAGGAGACAAGAGCTTTTCGACATGATATTATCAATGACCTGATGGAATTGCAGAACTATTGTGAAAAGGGAAATTATGAACAGGTGGCATCCTATCTTAATAGTACTTTGGGAGTTGTAAAGCATATCAGTAAAAGCAGTTATGATGTGGGAAACGATATTCTCAATACGATTTTGAATTATTATCTGCAGCCAATAAAGGAAAAGTACATTGTTGAAATAAATGGTTATATAGAGGAGAACCTTTCGATTGAGCAAAGAGATTTGTGTACACTTTCAGCCAATCTGATTAAAAATGCAGTGGAGGCAGTTAGTAAGCAGGAGCATGGCGCAATCAAGATTAATATAGAGCAGGGGAAACAGTATCTGAGCATTCGGATAAGTAATACATTTGATGGGAAACTGGACCTTGATGCAAAAGGGGTTCCGCATACGTTAAAGTTAGATAAACGAAATCATGGGATAGGGATACAAAATGTAGGTCAGATTGTAAAAAAATATGAGGGAATGTATCATACGGAAATAACCGATGAGATATATTGTGTGGAGATTTATCTAAGAATATGACCGTTCAAAGGATTATAAGACCGTTCGCGGGGAATGGGGTTGAATTTTATAAGTAGATGGGATAGACTACCGAATGTTAGAGGTAGTCTGTTTTTACTTATAGGAAACTTCGTCTCCTATAAAACGCTCCGCGGGATGCACACCTTGCGGAGAAGAAGTTAATTGCTTATAGATACCGTTCGGGCGCGAAAGAGTCGCAAGCGACTCTTTGTTCTAGGAAAAATATATAAGGAAAGAGGGTGAAAAATGTGGATTGATGAAATGAAAAAAGATATGGAGATTTATATTTATAAGTGAAGGGAGTTTGGAACAATGAAAAAACAATTAAAATATGCAATGTTGAGCATGGTATGTGCACTGGCATTCCTGTCAAATCCGGCACAGGCAAAAACGGCAGAACCGGATTTGAGGAGTGCGGAGGCTGACTATTATATCATCGAGGATGTGACGGCGGGAAAGCCGGGCAAGGTGAGTGCAAAGTTACAGAATCAGGAAGCGGTAATTACGATTCCGGAAACTGTTGAGATTGAGGGTAAGAAATATACGGTAACAGGAATTACGGGACTTTGTTATCCGGATACGTTAGACGCATCGTTGAAGCAGGATGCCTATAAGTGCAAGAAGAACAAGAAAACGACCAGGATTGTTCTTCCGAAGACGATCAAGACGATCCAAAAGGGTACTTTTACGAATTTTACCAAGTTGAAAACGATCGAGATTGATCCGGATAATACCAAATTTAAAGTGGTAAAAGGCAGTGTGTTGTCTAAGAACGGTAAGACACTGTATGGAACGATAACCTTAAAAGGCACCTATACTGTTCCGAAGGGGGTTAAGACAATCGCGAGTCGTGCATTCGCATATAGCGGCGTCAGTAAGGTGGTATTATCGAAAGAATGCCGGACAATCAAAGAACGTGCCTTCTATCGTTGTACCAATTTAAAAACGATTAAAAGAATCAAAAATGTGAAAAAAGTGGAAGCCGG